>JASLDZ010000155.1 GCA_030151985.1 Caulobacteraceae bacterium
GCGGCCGCCGATGCGCAGGGGAAAGGTGAAGAGGACGACGACGAGGCCCGCGCCGTCCTCGCGCGGGCGGCGACCGCCCCGACGGCCGCGGCGACGGCGGCGCGAGCGGCCTTCCGCATCGGTCTCGCCCTCGGGTCGCGCGACGTCGGCGCGGCCTTCGTCGTCCTCCGCGCCTTGACCCTGCGCATCGGCGGCACCGGTCGCGTCGGCGGAGCTGGGCGCATCGGAGCGGTCGTCGCGGTCGCGACCGCCGCGGCGACGCCGGCGGCGGCCGCGCCCCCTGCGGCCTTCACCGTCACCTTCGTCGCGCTCGCCGGAGCCTTCGGCCGCGCGCTCGGAGTGACGCTCGCGCGGGCGCTCCTCGTTCTCGGCCTCGTCCTCCGCCAGGAAGGGCTCGTCGCCGTCGTCCTCCACCGTCTCGTCGGCGAGATCCTGCTGGGAGGGGGCGTAACGCGCGGCGGGAAGCGCGGCCGGGGCCGGGTGGAACTCGGTCTCGCGCATTTCGGTGCGCTCCACCTCCTGCTCGCCGGGATGCAGCCGCTCGTCGAAGGCGACGACCACGTGCAGGCCGAAGTGGGCGTCGAGGCGGGCGAGGAAATCGCGCTTCTCATTGAGCACATAGAGTCCGACGGCGGTGGGCAGACGCAGGATCGCCGAGCCGGCCCCCTTGCCCGCCTCCATCTCCACCGCGCGCAGCGCCGACAGCGCGGCGCTCTCCACCGAGCGGATGCGGCCGGTGCCGTGGCAGTGGTCGCAGACATGGGTGGCGCCTTCCAGCACGCCCATGCGGCGGCGCTGGCGGCTGATCTCCATCAGGCCGAACTGGCTGATCTTGCCCATCTGCACCCGCGCGCGGTCCTCGCGCAGGCAGTCCTTCAGCTCCTTCTCGACGGCGCGGTTGTTCTTCGCCTCGTCCATGTCGATGAAGTCGATGACGATCAGGCCCGCGAGGTCACGCAGGCGGAGCTGCCGGGCGGCCTCGGCGGCGGCCTCCATGTTGGTCTTGTAGGCGGTGGTCTCGATGTTGCGCTCGCGCGTCGCCTTGCCGGAGTTCACGTCGATGGCGACCAGCGCCTCGGTCTGGTTGATCACGAGGTAGCCGCCCGACTTCAGCGGCACGACCGGCGAGTGGATCTGCGCGATCTGGTCCTCGACCCGGTACTTCACGAAGAGCGGTGTCGCGTCGCTGTAGTGCACGACCTTCTTCGCCTGGCTGGGCATCAGCATGCGCATGAAGTCGCGCGCCTCGCGCCAGCCGGCGTCGCCCTCGACCTGGACGGTGTCGAAGTCCTTGTCGAACATGTCGCGCACCGCGCGCTTCACGAGGTCTTCCTCGCTGTTGATCAGCGCGGGGGCGATCGACTTCAGCGTGGTCTCGCGGATCGTCTCCCACTGGCGCAGCAGGTATTCGTAGTCGCGCTTGATCTCGGCCTTGGTGCGCGCGGCGCCGGCGGTGCGCACGATCAGGCCCATGCCGGTGGGCACGTCCAGGCTGTTGGTGGCCGACTTCAGGCGCTTCCTGTCCGCGGCGTTGGTGATCTTGCGGCTGATCCCGCCGCCCCGCGCCGTGTTCGGCATCAGCACGCAGTAGCGGCCTGCCAGCGAGAGATAGGTGGTCAGAGCGGCGCCCTTGTTGCCCCGCTCTTCCTTGACGACCTGCACCAGCATGATCTGGCGGCGACGGATCACCTCCTGGATCTTGTACTTGCGCATCAGGCGACGGCGGCGGCGCTCCAGCTCCGCCTCCATCTTGTCGTCCTCGTCGTCGTGGCCGGAGGTTTCGACCTCCTCCTCGCCCTCGGCCAGTTCGTCGTCGTGCCGGTCGTCGGCCGCCTCGCGCATCAGCGCCTCGCGGTCGGCGTGGGGAATCTGGAAGTAGTCGGGGTGGATCTCGTTGAAGGCCAGGAAGCCGTGGCGGTTGCCGCCGTACTCGATGAAGGCGGCCTGGAGCGAGGGCTCCACTCGGGTCACCTTGGCGAGGTAAATGTTGCCCCGGAGCTGCTTCTTCGAGGCGATCTCGAAGTCGAGCTCCTCGATCCGGTTACCTTCGACGACCGCGACCCGGGTCTCCTCCGGGTGGGACGCGTCGATCAGCATGGACTTGGTCATGGAAGGGGTCTCCGCGGCGCTGCGCGGGGCTTCTGCCCGGTCGCCGCAAGGGGCCTGTCGCGCCACGCGCCGAGACGCCGCGCCGGAAGGTTCCGGGCGGTTGCGTCACAGGGGCGGAGGCGGCGAGGCCCAAGGTTGATTTCCGATACGCCTCCGGCCGAGCGGCCGGGCTGCGTGGGACTGGGGAGCGAAGCCCGCCGAAGGACGAACCGCGCGATGTGGGTGCGCCGAGGGGCCAGTCGCCCCCATCCTTCCTCGGAAGGGCGGAGCGATGAACGGCCATGCCGCGCGAGTCCAATGTGGCGCCGATGCGCGAGGAAAGCAAAGCGCGCGGTGGAAGACGGCGCAAGCACCCCTTCCTCCGCTCATCCCCGCGCATGCGGGGACCCAGGCTTTCTCGGGAGCGAGACCCCCGGGATAGGTGATCGGAAGTTTGCGGTGCAAGCCTGGGTCCCCGCATGCGCGGGGATGAGCGGAGGATTTAGGAGGGTTAACAGTTTGTCGACGGCCGTCGAGGATCGTGGATAAGACGGTGGGGAGTGAAGGTGCGGCGGCTCGCAATGCGGATCGGGAGACGGGGCGCGTGGATCGCGCTGGGCTTGTCGGTCCTCGCGGCCGCTGGCGCCGCGGCCGCCGCCGGGGCGCAGGGCGGGCCGGAAGCCAGCGTGCTCAAGGTGCGGCTCGGCGGCGACGCGAAACAGACGCGGATCGTGATGGAGCTCAGCGGCGCCGTCTCCGGCAAGCTGATCGAAGGCTCCGACCCCTCTCGCCGCGTGCTGCTCGCCCTGCCGCACGCGGAGGCGGCCGGCGACATGGCGGGCGCAGGCGCGGGGCTGGTGAAGGCGTGGGCGGTGGAGGACGCGGGCGGCGCGGTGCGGCTGAAGCTCGACCTCGCCCGCGACGCGACGGTGCGCCGACGCTTCCTCCTGCCGCCCGGCGACGGGCTCGGCGTCTACCGCTACGTGGTCGATGTCGAGGGCGCCGGACCCTCGGCGGTCGCCGCCTCGACGGTCGCCCGGACGCGTCCGTCGCGGATCGAGCTGCCGCTCGAACCGATCGTGCCGGCGAAGAAGGTGATCGTCATCGACGCCGGGCACGGCGGCAAGGATCCGGGCGCCCACGGCGACGATCGGCGGGAGAAGGACCTGACGCTCGCCGCCGCCAAGGCGCTGCGCGACCAGCTCAACGCGACGGGCCGCTATCATGTGGTGCTGACCCGCGACACCGACGTCTTCATTCCGCTGGAGCAGCGGGTGCGGATCGCCCGGCGCGCCAACGCTGACCTCTTCATCTCGCTGCACGCCGATTCGCTGAGCGACCCGGCGATCAAGGGCGCGACCGTCTACACCATCAGCGACAAGGGGACGGATCGGGCCGCCAAGGGCGTGTTCGGCAAGCCGGACTACTTCCTGGACGTGAACCTGCCGGGCCGCGACCCGGCGGTGAACCGGATCCTGCTGGACCTGACGCAGCGCGAGACCAACAACCGATCCGCCGTCTTCGCCGAGGCGCTGCTGGACAAGCTCGCCGACCGCGCGCCGCTGCTGCACAAGAGCCACCGCGACGCGGGCTTCGTGGTTCTGCTGGCGCCCGACGTTCCGGCGGTGCTCATGGAAATGGGCTTCATCACCAACCGCGACGACGAGCGCCGCCTCGCCGACGCGGGGGAGCGCCGGCGCCTGATGGGCGGCGTGGCCGAGGCGATCGACGGCTACTTCGACGGCGAGAAGCGCTACGCGCTGCGGTGAGCGCTACCGGCCGGTGAAGGCCGCCGGCCGCTTCTGCAGGAAGGCCGAGACGCCTTCGCGGAAGTCGGCGGTCGCCCCGACCTCCTTCTGCGCGCGGCGCTCGGCGTCGAGCTGTTCGGCCCAGCCCGCGGTTTCGGCCCGGTGCACCAGCCGGCGTGTCAGTCCCAGCGAGGCCGGGCCCGTAGCCAGCCGGACCGCCAGCTCCCGCGCCACGGGCAGCGCCTGGCCGTCGGGCGCGACCCGGTTGATCAGCCCCCACTCCAGCGCGGTGGCGGCGGGGACCTTGTCGCCCAGCAGCATCATCTCCATCGCCCGCGCCCGCCCGACCATCCGGGGCAGCAGCCAGGTGGAGCCGCCGTCGGGCACCAGGCCGATGCGCCGGAACGCCTGCAGGAAGTAGGCGCTCTCGCTCGCCACGATCAGGTCGCCCATCAGCGCCAGCGAGCAGCCGACCCCGGCCGCCGGCCCGTTCACCGCCGTCACCAGCGGGATCGGCAGGTCCCGCAGCGCGGTGACCATCGGGTTGTAGACCTTCTCCAGCCCCGCCCCCATGTCGATCTCCCCGTCCGGCGCCGCCGAGCGGGGGGAGGAGAGGTTGGCGCCCGAGCAGAACCCCTTGCCCTCGCCGGTGATTACGATGGCGCGCACGCCCGCGTCGGGCGCGGACAGCTCCAGCACCGCCTCGTGCAGGCCGGCGCCCATCTCCAGGTCGCAGGCGTTCAGGGTGGCGGGGTCGTTGAGGGTGACGGTGGCGATCGCTTCGGCGACCTCGATCCGGACCTTGGGCGTGGACATGCGGCCTCCCTGGCGGACGCGTCGGCGGCGTCCGGCGCAGCATACGGACGCGCGCGCGGGGAGGAAGGCTGTCGTCGCGGCAGGCGCGACGCTTTGTCGGCCGGAGGCTAGGCCGCGGCCTCCAGGCTGTCCGCGTCCGTGACGCGGTTGCGGCCGGCGCGCTTGGACAGGTAGAGCGCGGAATCGGCGCGCTCCATCAGGGCGGCGGCGCTCTCGCCCGGGCGGCGCTGGGCCAGACCCGCGGAGACGGTGACGGCGCCCAGGTCCTCATTGGTGGAGCGGCGCTTCAGCGCGCGCGAGGCGATCTCGGTGCGGATCACCTGCAGCGCCTGCTCGGCGGTCTTGGCGGTCTCGCTGGGGAAGAGCAGCGCGAACTCCTCGCCGCCGTAGCGGGAGGCGAGGCGAGGGGAGGCGCCCACCCGGCCGATCACGTTGGCGACGTAGCGCAGCACCTGGTCGCCGGTCTGGTGGCCCCAGGTGTCGTTGAAGCGCTTGAAGTGGTCGATGTCGATCACCGCCAGGCACAGCGGCGCGTCGGGCGAGGCGTCTTCGCCGCACATCTTGGCCAGGGCCTCGTCGAACGCCTTGCGGTTGGCGAGGTTGGTCAGCCCGTCGGTCATGGCGTCGCGGCGCACCTGCTCCAGGTGCTCGCGCAGCCGGCGGACCTCGGCGGTGGACTGGGCGAGGCGGGTCTCCAGCATGCCGTTCTCGCGCTGCACGCGGCGGGTCGCGTCGGCGAGGTGCTCGACCAGCTTCTTCAGCTCGGGCGGCTGGTCGGTGAACTCCAGCTCGCGGCCGGCGCCGGCGAGGGTGCGGCCGTAGGCCTCGCTCGACCGGCGCGCGGTGTCGATGGCGCTGCCGATGCTGTCGAGCTGCTTGCCCAGCGCCTCGCCCGCGTCACGGATCTCGTCGTTCAGGCGCAGGCGCGGCAGGAAGCGCGACGCGAGCGATTCGGCCACGTCGTCGTTGAAGGGATCGTGCGCGGCGAGGAGGCGCGCGATCTCCTGCGCCAGCTCGCCTTGCGGGTCGGCCTCACGGTGCAGCCACAGCTCGTAGTTCAGGGGCGTCGGCCAGACCTTGGCCTCTTCCAGGGCCGCCAGCGCCTGGCGTCCGAACGCGTAGGCCTCGGGGCCACGGATCCGGGCGTTCATCTCGTCAGCCATGGGTGTTCAGAGTCCGGTTTGCGTGATCCTACCGTAGGGTTCGCTGACACGGGGTTAAGCTTGACGGTCGGGCCCGGCTTGTTGCGTCCCCGCCGCCCGGTCATTCTGTCGCGGACGAGGGAGGCTCCCATGGCGGACGGCGAGGACGCGGGCGCGGCGATGCACACGCTGCTGGCGCGGCAGAAGGCGGCGCAGCTGCGCGAGGGTCCGCCCTCGGC
>JASLDZ010000194.1 GCA_030151985.1 Caulobacteraceae bacterium
GCCGACGCCCGGCGTCCTGAGGCCATCGCCGTGGCCCCGATCCCGGAAGACGGCCTGGGCGAGGCGATCAACGACCGCCTGCGCCGAGCGGCGGGATACGTCGGCTAGGCCCGTCCCCTGTCAGGCGAGGCCGGCGGCGAGCGCGATCTCCGCCCGAAGCTCGGCCAGCCCCGCGCCCGTGGCGGACGAGGTGGCGGCGACGCGGGGAAAGGCCGCCGGCCGCTTGGCGATCGCCCTGGCCGTGGCGGCGGCGACGACCTCCAGCTCGGAGGCGGGGCGCAGCTTGTCGGCCTTGGTCAGCACGACCTGGTAGCTGACGGCGGAATAGTCGAGCGCGTCCAGCGCCTCGGCGTCGGGCCCCTTCAGGCCGTGGCGGGCGTCGATCAGGAGGTAGACGCGCTTCAGGTTTGGCCGCCCCCTCAGGTAGTCGCGCCCGAGGTTCTGGAACCGCTTCACCGTCTGCTTGTCCGCGCGCGCGAAGCCGTACCCTGGGACGTCCACCAGGCGCAGCCGCTCGTCGAGCATGAACAGGTTCACCTCGCGCGTGCGGCCCGGCTCGTTGGAGGCGCGCGCCAGGTCGTGGCGATTGACCAGCGCGTTGATCAGGCTCGACTTGCCGACGTTCGAGCCGCCGGCGAAGGCCACCTCCGGCAGGGCGTCCTCCGGCAGCTGCTCGACCTTGGCCGCGCCCATCAGGAACCGGCAGTCGCGCGCGAAGAGCACGCGCGCCGCCTCCAGCGCCTCGGCGTCAAAGGCGGCCTCGCTCACGCCGACTTCGCCGGAACGCCGGGCGGGGCCTTGCCGCGAAGGCGCGCCAGGAAGGTGTCGATCGGGTTCTCGGTCTTGTGGCGGCGCTGGATCACGTACTGCTGGATCACCGACAGGAACGAGCTCCACGTCCAGTAGAGCAGCAGGCCCGCCGCGAAGTGGGCCATGAAGAAGGTGAAGATGATCGGCATCAGCGCGAAGATCTGGCGCTGCGTCGGGTCGATTCCCTGCTGCGGGCTCATCTGCTGCAAGAGCCAGGACACGAAGCCGTAGAGGATCGCGAGCACGCCGATGTGCAGCGGCCCGTCCAGCACGCCCCCGATCACCGCCACGTGCGCGGGGTCGAACGGCAGGAGGCCGAACAGGTTGGCGAAGTGGGTCGGATCGGGCGCCGACAGGTCGTGGATGAACAGGAACGGCGCGTGGCGCAGCTCCAGCGAGACGGTGAACACCTTCGACAGCGCCAGGAAGATCGGAATCGGGATCAGCGCGGGCACGCAGCCCGCCAGCGGGTTGACCTTGCGCTCCTTGTAGAGGGCCATGGTGGCCTGCTGGGCGCCCGGCGCGTCGTCCTTGTACTTCTCCTTGATCTTCTCGACCTCGGGGGCGAGCTTGCGCATCTCCGCGGCCGAGGCGTAGCTCTTGTTGTAGAGCGGGAAGGTCAGCATCACGCGGACCACGGTCAGCATCAGGATCGCCACGCCCACCGAGCCGACCCAGCCCTGGAACAGGGTGAGCAGCCAGAAGATCGGCCGCGTCAGGAACCACAGCAGCCCCCAGTCGATGGCGTAGACGAACCGCGGCAGGTTCAGCGCCTTCTGGTAGCCCTCCAGCACCGAGGCCTTCTTGGCGCCCGCGAACAGGCGCGTGGTCGTGGACGTCTGGGCGCCGGGCGCCAGCGTGCGGGGGGCGCCGACGAAGTTGGTCTCGTACACCTCCACGTCGCCGACGGCGGTCATCTTGTAGGTGGCGTGCGCCTTCTCGGCGGGGGCGAACAGGAAGGCGGTCAGCCAGTATTTGTCGGTCAGGCCGACCCAGCCGCCGGTGGTGTCGCCGTCGCGGGGGCCCTTGGCCTTCAGGTCCTTGAAGCTGCGCGCGGCCTCCTTGCCGTCCCAGGCGCCGATCGCGCCTTCGAAGGCGTTGATCGTCGGCGGCGGCGCGCCCTGCCGCTGCACCGAGGCGTAGGGGGCGAGCTGCACGGGCGCGGCGCCCTTGTTGGTCACCGCGTCGGAAACGGTGAACAGGTACTGGTCGTCCACCGACAGCGTTCGCGTGAACACCAGCCCCTGGCCGTTGTCGTAGGCGAACGTCACCGGCTTGTTGGGCGCCAGCACGTCGCCGGACGTCTTGCTCCAGACGGTCTGGGCGGTGGGCAGGCCCGGCGCGCCGGTCCAGCCGAAATCGGCGAAATAGGCCTGCTTGGCGCCCTCGGGGCGGAAGATCTCCACCGGCGGCGACTTGGGGTCGACCGTCTCGCGGTAGCCCTTCAGGTAGAGGTCGTCGATCCGGCCGCCCTTCAGCGAGACCGAGCCGGTGAGCGCCGGCGTCTCGATCCGCACCCGCGGCGTCTGGGCGATCGCCTGCGCGCGGCTCACCAGCACGGCGGAGCCGGCCGGCGCGGCGGCGAGGGTGGGCGTGCGCGCCTGCTGGGCGGCGGCCGCGGCGGCGGCGCGCTGCTGCTCGGCCCGCTGCCGGTCGTGAGGGGCCAGCCAGAACACCTGGTAGAGGATCAAGAGCACCGCGGCCACGCCCATGAAGGCCCACGTGCCGCGCTGGTCGTCCTGGTTCATGGAAGCTCTTCAGCCCTTCACGGCCGGCGGAGGGGACGCCGGCTTGGACCGCTGGCGGGAGGGGGAGGTGCGGGGCGGACGGGCGGGGTCGCCGCCGGCGGCGAGGCTTATCAACGCGCCGCGAACATCGTCAAGGAAACGGAGCCAGGGCCGCTCCGCCGTGCCCATGCGCGCGACGAACACATAGTCGCACCCCCCGCGCCCCAGCTCGGGCAGGAGCAGCCGCGCGGCCTCGCGCATCCGGCGCTTGGCGCGGTTGCGCACCACCGCGCCGCCGACCTTCTTGGTGGCCGTGAACCCCACGCCGGCCTCGCCCGGAGGAGCGTCGGGACGGGCGCGCGCCTGCACCACGATCGCGCCTCGGGCCGCGCTGAAGCCTTGCGCCACAAACAGAAACTCCGCCCGCTTCTTCAGCCGGCGGAGCGTGGGAGGGGCCAAGTCCGAGCTCGGGGCCGTCTCCGTCTGCGGGGTCATGGCGAGGCGCGCCCGCGGGCGCGCTCCGACCTCAGGCCGAGAGCTTCTTGCGGCCCTGGGCGCGGCGGCGGGCGATGACCTTGCGGCCGTTCGCCGTGGACATCCGCAGGCGGAAGCCGTGGCGGCGCTTGCGCACCAAACGGCTCGGCTGATAGGTGCGCTTCACGGGGCGGCTCCGGCTACTCGGTCGTCGGTCTAAAACGAGGGCGCGTGAGTAGGCGAAGCGCCTTGGAGTGTCAACCGAGCGCCGCGTCCGCGGGCGGCGTCGCCACGCCCCCGCCGGCGCCCGCCGCCCGCCGCCGCTGGCTCAGCCTCGTCCCGCTCGCGCTGGTGCTGCTGGCCATCGCCGCCGTCGCCCTCTCGGGCGTGTGGCGCCACCTGACGCTGGCCGAGCTGCGCGACCGGCGGGCCGAGCTGCAGGCCTTCGTCCAGCGCCATCCCGTGCTGAGCCTGGAGGTGTACGGCGGCGCGTATGCCGTGCTCATCGCCCTCTCGCTCCCCGGCGCGCTCGTGATGAGCCTGGCGGGCGGCTACCTGTTCGGGACGCTTCCCGGCGGGGCCACGGCGATCGTGGGCGAGACGGTGGGCGCGACCGCCATGTTCCTGACCGCCCGCTCCGCTTTCGGCGCCGCGCTGGCCGACCGGCTGTTCCGCCGGGGCGGCATGGGCCGGCGGATGGTGCAGGCGGTGGAGGACAACCCCTTCACCGGCCTCCTGATGCTGCGGCTGATCCCGGCGGTGCCCTTCACCCTGGTAAACCTGGCGGCCGGCGTCGTGCGGATGCGGCTGTCGACCTATGTCGCGGCCACCCTCCTGGGAATCGCGCCCTCGACCTTCATCTACGCGGGCATCGGCCAGGGGCTGGGCGTGGCGCTGAACCGCAACGGGGTGCCCAAGCTCTCCAGCATCGTGCGGCCGGAGGTGTACGGGCCCCTGATCGGGCTCGCCGCCATGGGGATCCTGGTGTTCTGGATGCAGGCCCGCCGCAAGCGGCGCCCGGCGCCGGCCCAATGAGCCGTCTTGTGGCGGCGGCGGAGCGCGCGCGCCGGCTGTTCGCGCCGGTGGGACTGTCGGCCCGGCTGCTGCTGCTGACCGCCGCCTTCGTGATGCTGGGCGCGCTCCTGGTGATCGGCCCCTCGCTCGCCGCCTACGAGGAGGGCTGGCTCACCGACCGGGTGCGGCTGGCGGAGGTGGCGTCGCTCGCGGTGGAGGCCTCGCCCGCCGGCGCGGTCTCCGACAAGCTGACGGGCGAGCTCTTGGAGGGCGCGGGCGTCGTCTCCGTGTCGGTGCAGACGCAAGGCGTGCGCCGCCTGCTGCTGGCCGCCCCGCGCTTCGCCAAGGCGCCGCTGCTGGTCGACCTGCG
>JASLDZ010000235.1 GCA_030151985.1 Caulobacteraceae bacterium
GGCGTCCAGGTGGAACACGGCGAAGCGGCCGGAGGCGGGATCGCCCCGCAGCACGGTGGAGGCGGCGTCGAACGGCAGGCCGGCGATCTGCAGCTTGACGTCGTACTGGTCGCTCCAGAACCAGGGCGTTTCGGGCGGGGGTGGGGGCTTGCCGCATAGCGCCGCCGCCGCCTGCTTGGCCTGCTCCAGCGCGTTGGGCACGCTCTCCAGCCTGTGGCGGCGGCCGTAGATCGGCAAGGGGCGGGAGGTGCAGTCGCCGATCGCGAAGACGGCCGGGTCGGCGGTGCGCGCCTCCAGGTCGACCACGATCCCGTTCTCGCAGGGGAGCCCCGCGGCCTCCGCCAGCTCGACGTTGGGCTGCGCTCCCACGCCGACCAGCGCGACGTCGGCCGGGAGGGTCTCGCCGTTCCACAGCCTCACCCCGGCGACGCGGCCGCCGGCGCCCTCGATCGCCTCGACGCCGGCGCCGAAGACGAAGCGGACGCCCTCCGCCTCGTGGCGGGCGCGGAAGAAGGCGGAGAGCTCCGGGCAGGCGACGCGCGCCAGGAGGCGAGGCTCCCGCTCCAGCACCACCACCTCGGCGCCGAGCGCCCGCGCGCTGGCCGCCGCTTCCAGCCCGATGTAGCCGCCGCCGATCACCACCAGCCGCGCGCCGGGCGTCAGCGCCGCCTTCAGCCGGTCCGCGTCGTCGGCGGTGCGGAGCGCCAGCACGCCGTTGAGATCGGCGCCGGGCAGCGGGAGCGCTCGCGCCCGAGCGCCGGTGGCCAGCACCAGCGCGTCGTAGTCCAGCGTCCCGCCGTCGGAGAGCGCCACGCGCCGCGCCGCGCGGTCGACCGACACGACCCGCGCACCCAGCCGCAGCTCCACCTCGTGCTCGGCGTAGAAGCTGTCGGGGCGCAGCGCCAGCGCGTCGGCGTCCGCCTCGCCCTTCAGCCACGCCTTGGAGAGGGGAGGGCGCTGGTAGGGGGCGTAGGGCTCCTCGCCCGCGAGCGTGATCGGCCCCGTCCAGCCGTGGCGGCGCAGCTCGGCGGCCAGGGCGCCCGCGGCGTGGCCGGCTCCGGCCACCACGATCCGGCCCGCAAGGTCGCTCATGCGAACAGCCTCTCGGCGTGCCAGCGCAGGTGGTCCTCGATGAAGGTGGCGATGAAGAAGTAGCCGTGGTCGTAGCCCTCGCGGCGGCGGACCGTCAGGTCGAGGCCGGTCCCGGCCGCCGCCTGCTCCAGGAGGTCGGGCCGGAGCTGGCTGTCGAGGAACGGGTCGGCGAGCCCCTGGTCGATCAGCAGCGCGCAGTCGGTGCGCGCGCCGTCCTGAAGCAGCGCCACCGCGTCGTGCTCGCGCCACGCCTCCCGGTCCGGCCCCAGGTAGCCGCCCAGCGCCTTCTCGCCCCAGGGGACCAGTGAAGGCGCGCAGATCGGCGCGAAGGCGGAGACGGCGCGGAAGCGCAGCGGGTGGTTCAGCGCCAGGGTCAGGGCGCCGTGGCCTCCCATGGAGTGGCCCATGACCGACTGGCGGTGGAGGTCTGCGTCGGGCAGCTCGGCCTTGACGAGCGCCGGCAACTCGCGCGCGACGTAGCTCCACATCCGGTAGTGGGCCGCGTAGGGCGCCTGCGTGGCGTCCACATAGAAGCCGGCGCCCAGGCCGAAGTCCCAGGCGCCGTCCGGGTCGTCCGGCACGCCCTCTCCCCTAGGACTGGTGTCCGGCGCGATCAGCATGAGGCCCAGTTCGGCGGCGACCCGCTGCGCCCCGGCCTTCTCGGTGAAGTTGGCCTCCGTGCAGGTCAGGCCCGACAGCCACCAGACGACGGGGACCGGCCCCTGTTCGGCGGCCGGCGGGTTGAAGACGGCGAAGCGCATCGGCGTGCCGGTCTCGGCGGAGGCGTGGCGATACACGGCCTGAACGCCGCCGAACGCCCGCGAGGCCGAGACCCGCTCCAGCCGCCCGCCGCCGTCTTCCGCCATGCCGCCCGCTCCGCTGCGCCTGCGGTCCTGTGGAGCACGGCGCCGGCGGCGATGTCCACCGCCGGCGCCTCGCGGCTCCCCAGCCGGCTCAGGCGGCGAGGCGGCCGTGGTGCTCCAGGTCGTAGCGGTCGGCGTCCATGACCTTCACCCAGGCCTTCACGAAGTCCTTCACGAACTTCGCCTTGGCGCCCGCCTCGGCGTAGACCTCAGCCAGCGCCCGCAGTTCGGAGTGGGAGCCGAAGATCAGGTCCACGCGGGTGGCCGTCCACTTCGGCGCCTTGGTCTTGCGGTCGTAGCCCTGGAAGAAGTTGATCTCCGCCGTGGGCGTCCACTCCGTGCTCATGTCGAGCAGGTTGACGAAGAAGTCGTTGGTCAGCTTGCCCACCTCGTGGGTGAACACGCCCTCCTTCGACCCGCCCGCGTTGGCGCCCAGCACGCGCAGGCCGCCGACCAGCACCGTCAGCTCGGGGCCGGAGAGCCGCAGGAGCTGGGCCTTGTCGACCAGCGCCTCCTCCGGCGCCATGAAGTGCTTGGTGGTGTAGTAGTTGCGGAAGCCGTCGGCGCGGGGCTTCAGCGCGTCGAAGGAGTGGGCGTCGGTCTGCTCCGCAGTGGCGTCGGTGCGGCCCGGAGTAAAGGGCACGGTCACATCCACGCCGGCGTCCTTGGCCGCCTTCTCGACCGCCGCCGAGCCGGCCAGCACGATCAGGTCGGCCAGGGAGACCTTCTTGCCGCCCTGGGCCGAGCCGTTGAACTCCGCCTGCACGCGTTCCAGCGCGGCCAGCACCTTGGCGAGGGTCGGCGGGTCGTTGACCTCCCAGTCCTTCTGCGGCGCCAGCCGGATGCGCGCGCCGTTCGCGCCGCCCCGCTTGTCCGACCCGCGGAAGGTGGAGGCCGAGGCCCAGGCCACGGAGACCAGCTCCGACACCGACAGGCCGGCGCCGAGGATCTTGCCCTTCAGCGACGCGACATCGGCGTCGTCCACCACGGGGTGGTCGAGAGCCGGCACGCGGTCCTGCCAGATCAGCGGCTCCTTCGGCACGAGCGGGCCGAGGTAGCGCTGCACCGGGCCCATGTCGCGGTGTGTCAGCTTGAACCAGGCGCGGGCGAACGCGTCGGCGAACTGGTCGGGGTTCTCGTAGAACCGGCGCGAGATCTTCTCGTACTCAGGGTCGAAGCGCAGCGCCAGGTCGCTGGTCAGCATGGTGGGCTTGCGCTTCTTGGCCGGGTCGAACGGGTCGGGGATGTCCTCCGGCGCGTCCTTGGCCACCCACTGCTTGGCGCCCGCGGGGCTGGTGGTCAGCTCCCACTCGAACTTGAACAGGTTGTCGAAGTAGTGGTTCGACCACTGGGTCGGCTGCTGGCTCCAGATCACTTCCGGACCGCCCGTGATGGCGTCGGCGCCGATGCCCGTCCCGTGCTTGCTGCGCCAACCGAGGCCCTGGTCCTCGATCACCGCGCCCTCGGGTTCGGGCCCCATGAAGGAGGGGTCGCCCGCGCCGTGCGTCTTGCCGAAGGTGTGGCCGCCGGCGATCAGGGCGACGGTCTCCTCGTCGTTCATCGCCATGCGGGCGAAGGTCTCGCGGATGTCGCGGGCCGAGGCCTTGGGGTCGGGATTGCCGTTCGGTCCTTCCGGGTTGACGTAGATCAGGCCCATCTGCACCGCGCCCAGGCTCTCGTGCAGCTGGCGCTCGCCCGAGTAGCGCTCGTCGCCGAGCCAGGTGCCCTCAGGGCCCCAGTAGAGCTCCTCCGGCTCCCAGGTGTCGGCGCGGCCGCCGGCGAAGCCGAAGGTCTTGAAGCCCATGGACTCCAGCGCGACGTTGCCGGCCAGCACGTAGAGGTCGGCCCACGACAGCTTGGCGCCGTACTTTTGCTTGATCGGCCAGAGCAGCCGGCGCGCCTTGTCGAGGTTGGCGTTGTCCGGCCAGCTGTTCAGTGGCGCGAACCGCTGCTGGCCGCCCCCCGCGCCGCCGCGCCCGTCGGAGACGCGGTAGGTGCCGGCGCTGTGCCAGGCGAGGCGGATGAAGAGGCCGCCGTAGTGGCCGAAGTCCGCCGGCCACCAGGGCTGCGAGTCGGTCATCAGGGCATGCAGGTCACGGATCACCGCATCGAGGTCGAGGCTCTTGAATGCCTTGGCGTAGTCGAACGCCTGACCCATCGGGTTGGAGAGGCGCGAGTGCCGATGGAGCACCTGAAGGTTCAACTGATTGGGCCACCAGTCGCGGTTCGTGTGGGCGCGGCTCCCGCCGGTGAAGGGGCACTTGCTGTCGGCCATGGCTCTCTCCGATCCGTGTTTCATTGCCGTGTTTACGTCCGATAGATT
>JASLDZ010000244.1 GCA_030151985.1 Caulobacteraceae bacterium
GTCGCTCCGGCGCTGGGACGGCCGGGAGCGGGATCGGACATGTCGGTCATGGACCTGGAGCAACCTCAAGCACTGTGGAGGGCCGGGCCTTGCGCCCTGCCGCCCGCCTCGTGTAAACGCACGCCTCCTGACGGCCCGCCGCACCCGGCGGGCCGCGCCGTTTCGCGCCTTCTCCAGCCGTCGAGCCCGTCCGATGAAGCCAGACACGCACCCCGACTATCACACGATCAATGTAGTGATGACGGACGGCACGACCTACCAGACGCGTTCGACCTACGGCAAGGAAGGCGCGACGCTGAACCTCGACATCGACCCGAACACCCACCCCGCGTGGACGGGCGGCGACCGCCAGCTGATGGACCGCGGCGGCCGTGTGTCGCGCTTCGCGGCCAAGTTCGGCGGTTTCCTGAAGAAGTAGGACGCTCCGCCCGGGCGGCCCCGCGCCGCCCGCCCTCACCGCTCAACCCTTCGCCGGCCTGGCGTCGGGCGCGGGGTAGAAGGTGTAGGACAGGACGATCTCCCGCACGTTCGCGGTCGAGCTGTCCGTCGCGTACTTCGGCTCCACGAAATAGATCACCGGGAACTCGACGGTCTTGCCCGCCGGGATGGTCTGGTCGCTGAAGCAGAAGCACTGCGTCTTGATGAAATACTCGCCCGCGGCCTCCGGGGCGATGTTGTAGGCGGCGCGGCCGGTGATCGCCGCGGAGCCGGTGTTGGTGACCTTGAAGAAGGCCTGGGCCGGCGCGCCGATCCGGGTGGTCTGCACCTGCTGCTCGGCGCTGAAGGTCCAGGGCAGGTCGCGCACATTGGTGTCGAAGCGCACCTGCACGGTCTGCTTCAGCGCGTCGGAGGGCTTGGGTCCCGCCGCCTCGCGCCGCCCCGCGCCGTTGTACCCGGTCGCCTGGCAGAAGGCGCGGTAGAGGGGCACGGCGGCGTAGGCCAGTCCGGTCATGGCCGCCACCAGCGCGACGCAGGCGACGAGCGCCAGGCGCAGGCGCCGCTCAGCCATGGGGCGCGGCCGCTCCCAGCCGGATGACGGTCACCGCGAAGATCAGCACCACGAACGCCACCAGCCCGACCGCCAGGGCGACCGAGCGGAGCTTGCGGGCGCGCGCGGCTTCGGCCCCCTCCGCGAAGGGGTCGGCGCGCCGGTCGCGGCGGCGGGAGAGCTCGACCTCGCGCTCGTGGCGGGGGCCGCCGTTCGGCGGGCTCACTGGACCGCCCCCATCAGGCCGTGCTCGAACAGGAGCGCCGCGAACAGGGCGAAGAGATAGAGGATGGAGAAGGCGAAGAGGTCGCGCGCCGTCTTGGCCCCCGCCTTCACCGAATAGATGCCGTCGGGCCCCTGCGCGGGCGCGTCGCCCGCGGTGGAGCGGTGGAGGCGCCACGCCAGCCCCGCGAACGCCAGGCCGCCGAGCGCCGAGACCGCCAGGTACAGCCGCCCGCCCAGCCCCGTGGCCGCCGGCAGCACGCCCGCGACCGCCAGCGCCACGCTATAGGCCAGGATCTGCGTGCGGGTGGACTTGGCGCCCTTCACCACCGGCATCATCGGCACGCCGGCCTTGGCGTAGTCCTCGGTCGTGTAGAGGCCGAGCGCCCAGAAGTGCGGCGGCGTCCAGATGAAGATGATCGCGAACAGCAGCCACGCGTCGAGCGGCGCGTGCCCCGTCGCCGCCGCCCAGCCCACCACGGGGGGCAGGGCGCCGGCCGCACCGCCGATCACGATGTTCTGCGGCGTCGAGCGCTTCAGCCAGCGGGTGTAGACCACCGCGTAGAAGGCGATGGTGGCGCCCAGCAGCGCGGCGGCGACCCAGTTCACCGCCAGCCCCATGGTCATCACCGACAGGATGGCCAGCACGACGCCGAAGCCGGCGGCCTCGGCGGCAGGGATGCGGCCGGTCGCGGTGGGGCGGCCGCGGGTGCGGCGCATGCGGCTGTCGAGGTCGACCTCATAGGCCATGTTCAGCGCCCCGCTCGCGCCGGCGCCGACGGCGATGCACAGCACCGCGATCGCGGCCAGCGCCGGGTTCATCCGCACGTCCGACGCCACCAGGCCCGTCAGGCCGGTGAACACGACGAGCGACATCACCCGCGGCTTCAGCAGCGCGACGTAGTCGCCGGGCTTGGCCAGCGCCGCGGCGGGCGACGGCGTGGTCGTGGAGGTCGGGATGAAGGTCACGCGAGAAGGGGTCCGCAAGCGCGCGGGTGGCGCGGATAAGATGAAGGGCGCGGGGACCGTCGTCCGCCGCGCCCTTCAGAACGCCCATTCCGAGGCCGGATCAAGGCCCTGGAGGGGAGAGGCTCAGTGCGGCGCCTCGGCTTCGATGACCGGGAGCGTCGTGAACTGGTGGTGGGGCGGCGGCGAGGGCAGCGTCCACTCCAGCGTCGTGGCGCCCACGCCCCAGGGGTTGGCCCGGCCCGGGCGGCGGCGGATCGCGGCCTCCAGGCAGACCAGCAGGAACACCATGACGCCCACCGCGGTGATCACGTAGCCGATCGACGACACCTTGTTCCAGAACGCGAACGCCTCGGGGTAGTCGACGTAGCGGCGCGACATGCCCTGCAGCCCGAGGAAGTGCTGCGGGAAGAACACCACGTTCACGCCTACGAACATCAGCCAGAAGTGCACGGCGCCCAGCGCCTCGTTGTAGCGCACGCCCCACATCTTCTCGAACCAGTAGTAGAAGCCCGCGAAGATGGCGAACACCGCGCCCAGGCTCAGCACGTAGTGGAAGTGCGCCACCACGTAGTAGGTCGAGTGCAGGTAGATATCGATCGACGAGTTGGCCAGCACCACGCCGGTGACGCCGCCCAAGGTGAACAGGAAGATGAAGCCGATCGCGAACAGCATCGGCGTCTTGAACTCGATGGAGCCGCCCCACATCGTGGCGATCCAGCTGAAGATCTTCACGCCCGTGGGAACCGCGATCACCATGGTGGCGGCGGTGAAGTAGGCCTGCAGGTTCACGTTCATGCCGGTCGTGAACATGTGGTGGGCCCACACCACGAAGCCGACCACGCCGATGGCGACCATGGCGTAGGCCATGGCGAGGTAGCCGAACACGGGCTTCTTCGAGAAGGTCGCCACCACGTGGCTGATGATGCCGAAGCCCGGCAGGATCAGGATGTACACCTCGGGGTGCCCGAAGAACCAGAACAGGTGCAGGTACATGATCGGGTCGCCGCCGCCCGCCGGGTCGAAGAAGTGGGTGTGGAAGTTGCGGTCGGTGAGCAGCATGGTGATCGCGCCCGCGAGCACCGGCAGCGACAGCAAGAGCAGGAAGGCGGTCACCAGCACCGACCACACGAACAGCGGCATCCGGTGGATGGTCATCCCCGGCGCGCGCATGTTGAAGATCGTGGTGATGAAGTTGATGGCGCCCAGGATCGAGCTGGCGCCCGCCAGGTGGACGGACAGGATCGCGAAGTCCATCGCCGGCCCCGTGTGCCCGCTGGTGGAGAGCGGTGGGAACAGCCACCAGCCCGTGCCGACGCCCCGTCCCGGGCCGCCGTCCACGAACAGCGAGGTGCAGAGCAGCGCCCAGCTGGCCACCAGCAGCCAGAACGAGATGTTGTTCATGCGCGGGAAGGCCATGTCCGGCGCGCCGATCATCAGCGGCACGAACCAGTTGCCGAAGCCGCCGATCATCGCGGGCATGACCATGAAAAAGATCATGATCAGGCCGTGGGCGGTGATCACCACGTTGTAGCCGTGGTTGGAGGGCTCGATCGCCCAGCCCAGGATGTTGGCCATCAGCGTGCCGGGCTTGAACACCTGGATGCCCGGCTCGGCCAGCTCCCAGCGGATCAGGCCCGAGAGCGCGCCCCCCACCAGGCCCGCCATGATGGCGAACAGGATGTAGAGGGTGCCGATGTCCTTGTGGTTGGTGGACAGGAACCAGCGCTGGAAGAAGGGCGGCTTGTGGTCGTGCGCGTCGTGCGCCTCGCCCCGGTGGGGGTGGGCGGGCTCCTCGTGCGCGGCGTAGGTGACGGTGGTCATGGGGCTCTAGCGCCTGTCGGAAACGGATACGGGGCGGGCGGGTCGGGGGAGCGGGCTCACGCGGGCGAGGCCGGGTTGGCGGGTGTCGCGGCCTTGGGCGCGCCGGGCGTCTTGGCGACGCCGCGGGGCCTGGTCTGGGCGGCCGGGGCGGGAGCCGAACCCGTGGCGGCGGTCGTCGTGTTCCCGACCGGGCCGACGGTCGCGTCCGGGCCGGGCTTGGCGGGCGCGGCGCCCGGCGCGGGAGCGGGGCCGCCGTTGGAGGCGGGGGCCGGGCCGGCCGCAGCCGCCGTCTTCTTGGCGTGGGCGGCGATCCAGGCGTCGTACTCGGGCTGGGTCACCACGTTCACCTGGATCGGCATGAAGCTGTGGTTCACGCCGCAGAGTTCGTTGCATTGGCCGTAGTAGGTGCCGACCTTCTCGGCCTTGAACCAGGTCTGGTTCACCCGGCCGGGCACGCTGTCGACCTGGGTGCCGAAGGCGGGAACGAAGAAGGCGTGGATCACGTCGGCGCCGGTGACCAGCACCTGCACGGTCTTGTTGACGGGCACGACCATGGGGTTGTCGACCGCCAGGCGGTACAGGCCCTTGCCCTGCGCCTCGGCCTTGGCCTGCGGCAGCGGGTTGGAGGTGTATTCGGGCACGCCGGCCGAGGGGTACTCGTAGCTCCAGTACCACTGGTTGCCGGTCGCCTTCACCGTCACGTCCGGCTTGGGCATGTTGTGGTAGTCGAACAGCAGCCGGAACGAGAAGATCGCGATGAACATCAGGATCAGGACCGGCGCGGCCGTCCAGATGATCTCGACCGTGGTGTTGTGCGTGAAGCGCGCGGGCGTCGGGTTCGCCTTGGCGTTGAACTTGACGACGACGTAGGCGAGCAGGAACAGCACGAACAGCGAGATGCCGACGATGATCGGCAGCAGGATCGCGTCGTGGAAGAAGGTCGCCTCGTGCCGCAGCGGCGTCACGCCGGGCTGGAGGCCGATCGAGCCGGGGGTCGGCTGGCCCACCAGGTCCGCGGCCAGCGCCGGCGCGGCGGCCAGGGCCTGGAGCCCCCCCGCCGCCAGTGCGGTCAGCCCCGCGGCGAACCCACGCCCAAACCCACGCTTAGCCATGCCTGACGTCACCCTGATCCGCTCGCGCCTCGGCCCGCGCCGGCGGCGCAGGCCGCCGCCCGACGCCCGCGTCGCCAGGCCGCGCCCCTGCACGGGCGGCGGCTCCGACCCCATCGAGCCTTGGTCTCAGCGCGAGCCCTTACCCCCTCCCTCCCCGCTTGCCAAGCGAACGCGGGGGCGGCCCGAGCTTGGCCGCCGCCCCCGCGGCCGGACGCGTTCAGAGGCTGCGCAGGCGACGCACCGGAGCGGCCAATTCCGCCTCCAGCGCGGCGAACCCGCCGGGCGGCGGCTTGTCCAGGCCGGGGGAGAGCGCCGCCTCCGGCACCCGCAGCCGGTCGCGCACCTCGGCCAGGGCGCCGTGCAGCGCCACCGCCTGCGCCCGCGACGCCGCCAGCGCGCCCTGCAGCGCCGCCGCCCGGTCGAACACGTCCGATCCCACGACCGCCGCCAGGCGCAGGTCGCCCCGCGCGTCGGTCACCGCCAGCGTCAGCCGCGCCGCCTCGCGGATAGCGTCGTCGATGGCGTCCTCGGCCTTGAAGAGCTGCGCCGCCACGCCCTTGGCCGTCTCGAGCCGATCCATCATCCACCTCCCACGATTACAACCTCAAGTCGTTCATAAGCGAAGATGCACGTCAAGGTATGGCTTGTCTTGACGTTTACGTCAGGGATAAGCAGGCGGAGAACCTTCGGAGCCGTCATGCCGTCCGAGCTTCGCCGACCCGACCGCCGCTACACGATCCGCCAGCTCTGCGTGGAGTTCGGGGTGACGGCCCGCGCGCTGCGGTTCTATGAGGACAAGGGGTTGCTGGGCCCCGACCGGCAGGGACTGAACCGCGTCTACGGCGTGCGCGACCGGGCGCGGCTGCAGCTGATCGTGCGCGGCAAGCGCGTCGGCTTCAGCCTGGCGGAGATCCGCGAGATCCTCGACCTCTACGACGGCAAGGACGGGGGCGCGGTGCAGATGGCGCACAGCCTGTCCAAGTTCCGCGAGCGGATCGAGGCGCTGAAGACCCAGCGCGACGACATCGACGCCGCCATCGGGGAACTGGTGGAGGGGTGCGAGCGGCTGGAGTCACGGCTCGCCGCCGTCCGCCCCGACCTCCTGCCCGAGGCGGAGCCCTACGAGACCGTGCTGCGCCGCAGCCTCGACGGCCACCACTGAGCTTCACAGACAGAGCGTAACGAGACCCGCATGCCCTACCGCCCCCCCGTCCGAGACCAGGTGTTCCTGCTGAAGGACGTGCTGAAGCTCGACAGCTACTCGAACCTGCCCGGCTTCGCCGACGCGGGCATGGAGACCGTCGAGCAGGTGCTGGAGGAGGCGGGCAAGTTCGCCGAGGGCGTGCTCGCGCCCCTCAACAAGGTCGGCGACAGCCAAGGCTGCACCTGGTCGCCCGACAACACGGTGAAGACGCCGGACGGGTTCAAGGAGGCCTACCGCCAGATGGTCGAGGCCGGCTGGCCGGCGCTGGGCTCCGACCCGGAATACGGCGGCCAGGGGTTGCCGGCGGTGGTCTCCATCGCCTTCGCCGAGATGCAGTCGGCGGCGAACATGGCGTTCGGCATGTATCCGGGCCTGACCCACGGCGCCTACGCCGCGATCCACGAGGGCGGCACGGCGGAGCAGAAGGCGCTCTACTGCCCCAAGATGGTGTCCGGCGAGTGGGGCGGCACCATGAACCTCACCGAGCCCCAGTGCGGCACCGATCTAGGCATGCTGCGCACCAAGGCCGTCCCGAACGGCGACGGCACTTACGCCATCACTGGGCAGAAGATCTGGATTTCGGGCGGCGAGCACGACCTGACGGAGAACATCGTCCACCTCGTGCTGGCGCGGATCGAGGGGGCGCCCGCGGGGGTGAAGGGCATCAGCCTGTTCATCGTGCCGAAGTTCATCCCCGACGCGGACGGCAATCCGGGCGAGCGCAATTCGCTCGTCTGCGCCGGGCTCGAGCACAAGATGGGCATTCACGGCAACGCCACCTGCGTCATGGCCTACGACGGCGCCAAGGGCTGGCTGCTGGGCGAGGAGAACGCCGGGCTCAAGCTCATGTTCGTGATGATGAACGAGGCCCGGCTGGGCGTCGGAGTGCAGGGCCTGGCGCAGGGCGAGGCGGCCTACCAGGCAGCCGTCGAGTTCGCGAAGGACCGCTTGCAGGGCCGTGCGCTCACCGGCCCGAAGAACCCGGACGGCCCCGCCGATCCGATCATCGTCCACCCCGACGTGCGGCGGATGCTGATGGACTCCAAGGCTGTGCTGGAAGCGGGCCGCGCCTTCATGCTGTGGACGGCGCTGCACGGCGACCTGCAGAAGAGCCCCGACGCCGCCACCGCCGAGAAGGCGGCCGACTACATGGGCCTGCTCACTCCCGTGGTGAAAGCCTACCTCACCGACAAGGGCTTCAAGATCTGCGTCGACGCCATGCAGGTGCACGGCGGCTCGGGCTTCACCGAGCACTTCCCCGCCAGCCAGTACCTGCGCGACTGCCGCATCGCCCTGATCTACGAGGGGACCAACGGCGTGCAGGCGCTCGACCTCGTGGGCCGCAAGCTGGCGGCCAAGGGCGGTCGCGCGGTGATGAGCTTCTTCGCCGAGATCGACGCGGCTGTGGCCGAACACGGGGCGGACGGCGCGTGCAAGCCGTTCGCCGACTGCCTCGCGGGGCTTAAAGGCCAGCTGCAGGAGGCCACCTTCTGGCTGATGCAGAACGGCATGGCCAACCCCGACAACGCGGGCGCGGCCTCCACCGACTACCTGCACCTGTTCGGCGTCACCGCGCTCGCGTTCATGTGGCTGAAGATCGCCCACGCCGCCGACGCGCAGGTGAAGGGCGGCTCCACCGACCGCTTCTACGCCGACAAGCTGACCATCGGCCGCTACTTCATTGAGCGGATCGCGCCGGAGGGGGCCCTCCACCTCGCCAAGCTGAAGACGGGGTCGGAGGCGATGATGGCGCTGGAAGCGGAAGGCTTCTGAGGAGGGACGGGTGGCGCGCAGGGAAGCCTTGACGGTTCGGCGCGGCGGGCGGCCAAGTCCGCCGGTCAGCCTTGGAAGGACCGCGCGATGACGCTCGCCACGCCCGACAGCACGGCCGTCCTCTTCCTCGACCTGCAGGACGAGATCCTGAAGAACGCCCGCACCCAGCCGGCGGAGCGGGTCGTCCGCGCGGCCGGCGTGCTCGCCAAGCTCGCCGCGCAGCGCGGGCTGCCCGCCTTCCTCTCCGCGGTCGGCGTGGGCGGACGCTTCAACACGGCCGTGACGGAGCCGCTCGGCGCGCCCGAGCCTTACCTGCGCACCGAGACCTCGGCCTTCGCCGACGCGGCCCTGGTCGCGGCGCTCGCGGCCAGCGGGCGGAAGGTGCTGGTGTTGGCCGGGGTCGCGTCGGAGATCGTGGTGCAGCGCACGGCGCTTCACGCGCTCGAGGCGGGCTACGCGGTGCAGGTCGCGGTCGACGCCTGCAGCGGCGCCGATCCGCGCACGGAGGACGCCGCCTGGCGGCGCCTCGTGGCGGCGGGCGCCGAGACCACCTCGGCGGTCACGCTCTGCGCCGACATGGCGGGCGACTTCACATCCGCCGCAGGCGGGGCGACGCTGGGCCTGATGTACGAAGCCTTGGGCGCCTAGGGAGGAGCAGGAGCGACGATGGCCTATGTGAACGGCTACCTGGCGCCGGTCGCCAGGGACCAGCTCGACGCCTATCGGCGTACGTCGGAGGCCTTCTCCAAGGCGGTGATGGCCAACGGCGCGATCTCTTGCGTGGAGAGCTTCGCCGAGGGGCTGGACTGGGGCAAGCAGACCTCCTTCCCCCGCGCCGTCGACCTTAAGGAGGGCGAGGTCGTGCTGTTCTCCTGGATCCTCTACCCGTCCAAGGAGGTGGCGGATAAGGCCAACGAGACGGTCATGGCCGACCCCGAGGTGCAGGCCGCGATGCAGGCCATGAGCTTCGACGGCAAGCGCATGGTCTGGGGCGGGTTCGAGACGCTGACCGCCGCCGGCGCGGGGATCGCCTGATGGCCCACGAGACGCCCGCCGAAGCCCCGCAGTCCACCTTCGCGCCCGGCCTGCTGGCCGGGAAGGTCGCCTTCATCTCGGGCGGCACGAGCGGCATCAACCTCGGCATCGCCAAGCGGTTCGCAGGCATGGGCGCCAAGGTCGCCGTGCTGGGCCGCAAGGTGGACAAGGCTGACGCCGCCGCCGCCGAGATCGACCACGAGACGGGCACGACCGGCGCCATGGCCGTCACCGCCGACGTGCGCGACTACGGCGCGGTCGAAGGCGCGTTCCGCGCCGTCACCGCCGACATCGGAAAGATCGACATCCTGATCGCGGGCCAGGCGGGGAACTTCGTGGCGCCCGCCCTCGGCATGAGCGCCAACGCCTTCAAGGCGGTGGTCGATATCGACCTGATCGGCTCGTTCAACCTGTTCCGCGCCGGCTTCGAGCACCTGAACACGCCCGGAGCCTCGCTCATCGCCATCACTGCCGGCCAAGCCGTGAAGCCCGTGCCGCTGCAAGCCCACGTGTGCGCGGCGAAGGCGGGGGTGAATATGCTGGTCAAGGCCCTCGCGCTCGAGTGGGGGCCGATGGGGGTGCGGGTGAACGGCATCTCCCCCGGCCCGATCGCGGGCACCGAGGGCATGGCGCGGCTGGCCTCCACGCCGGAGATGGAAGAGGCCGTGATCAAGGGCACGCCGCTCGGCCGCTACGGCCGCAAGGACGAGATCGGCGACGCCGCCCTCTACCTGTGCAGTCCGGCGGGGGCGTACGTCACCGGCACGATCCTGGACGTGGACGGCGGGACGGGGATCATTGGCTACCGGGCGCCGGGCTAGGGCTGGGCTGACGTGGCGGCAAGCTCCTATCTCATCCGGACGGCGGCGACGCGCTCCCTTCCTTCCGCTTCCCCCGGGCTTGACCCGGGGGTCGAGCATAGTGCGCCTCGCCGCCTGACGGCGGCCGCCAAGCCGCCCATTCGCGGACGGCTCGGCCCCCGGATCAAGTCCGGGGTCGACGGAAGTTTGGGGTTGAAGCGGTGAGCACCTACGACGCCGTCATCGAATGGAGCCTGCGTCCCGGCGAAGACTTCGCCGCGGGCCGTTACAGCCGCGCCCATACCATCAGCTTCGACGGCGGCGTCTCGATAGCGGGCTCCGCCAGCCCCTCCATCGTCAAAGCGCCCTGGAGCGAGACGGCAGCGGCCGACCCCGAGGAGCTGCTGGTCGCCAGCCTCTCCTCCTGTCACATGCTGTGGTTCCTAGACTTCGCCAAGCACGCGGGCGTGGTCGTGCGCCGCTACCGCGACACGCCGGTCGCGCGCATGGGCAAGATGCCGTCCGGCCGCATCGGCCTCGTCGAGTGCGTGCTGAAACCTGACGTGGACGCCGCGCTCGCTTCTGGCGGCCCCGTCCCGCCCGCGCTGATGGGCAAGCTGCACCACAAGGCGCATGACGCCTGCAACATCGCCAACTCCGTCCTCACCCAAGTGCGGGTCGAACCCGCCGCGCAAGCCGCCCCGCAGGGAGCCTGACCATGCCCGAAGCCTACATCTACGACGCCGTGCGCACCCCCCGCGGCCGCGGCAAGAGCGACGGCGCGCTGCACGAGATCACCGCGCTCTCCCTCGCCACCCAGGTGCTGGAGGCGATCCGGGAGCGGAACGACCTCGACACGCGCCACGTGGACGACGTGGTGCTGGGCTGCGTCTCGCCGGTGATGGAACAGGGCAGCGACATCGCCCGCACCGCCGTGCTCAACGCCGACTACGCCGAGACCACCGCCGGCGTGCAGATCAACCGCTTCTGCGCCTCAGGCCTCGAGGCCGTGAACATGGCCGCCGCCAAGGTGATGAGCGGCGAGGCCGACATGGCGATCGGCGGCGGCGTGGAGAGCATGTCCCGCGTGCCCATGGGGTCGGACTCCGGCGCCTGGCCGGTGGACCCGTCGTCCGCGATCAAGACCTACTTCGCCCCCCAGGGCATCTCCGCTGACATGATCGCCACCCTCTACGGCTTCTCCCGCGACGACGTGGACGCCTATGCGGTGGAAAGCCAGACCCGCGCCAAGCGGGCCTGGGACGAGGGCCGCTTCAAGAACAGCGTCATCACCGTCAAGGACCAGCTGGGCCTGCCGCGGCTTGACCATGACGAGCACATGCGCCCGCAGACCACCATGCAGTCGCTGGCCTCGCTGAACCCCAGCTTCACCATGCCGGGAGAGATGGCGTTCGATGCGGTGGTGACCCAGCGCTACCCGCAGGTCGAGACGGTGAACCACGTGCACCACGCCGGCAATTCGTCCGGCATCGTGGACGGCGCGGCGGGCGTCTTGGTCGGCACCCGGGAGATGGGCGAGGCGCTGGGCCTCAAGCCCCGCGCCCGCATCAAGGCCATGGCCTCGATCGGCTCGGAGCCGTCGATCATGCTCACCGGCCCCAGCTACGTGACGCAGAAGGCGCTGAAGAAGGCCGGCATGGAGGTGGGCGACATCGACCTCTACGAGCTGAACGAGGCCTTCGCCGCGGTGGTGCTGCGCATGATGCAGGCGCTCGACATCCCGCACGAGAAGATGAACGTGAACGGCGGCGCCATCGCCATGGGGCACCCGCTGGGCGCCACGGGCGCCATGATCCTCGGCACCGTGCTCGACGAGCTGGAGCGGACGGGCAAGTCCACGGCGCTGGCCACCCTGTGCGTCGGCGCGGGCATGGGCACCGCCACGATCATCGAGCGCGTCTGACCTCGGCCGGCGTGCGCCCCGCCCTCTTCCAGCTTGGCGAGCCGCCGGCCCTGGCGGATAGTCGCGCCGTCGCTCGCGGGCGGCGGCCGGAGGAAGCGCGGGCGGGGGTCCGGCGCGCCGGCGGGGGACAGCGCCATGCCGACGCTCCTGGAACTCGCGACGCTCGCCGGGGCGGCCTATTCCTGCCCGCCCACGGTGGACGGCGGCTGGATCCGTACCGACCAGCACCTGGCGACCGGGCGGATGGACGGCTTCCAGGCCGCAACCTACGTCAACAACGGCATCACGGTTCTGGCCTTCCGGGGCACCGCCCAGGGCATGGACGCGGTGGCCGACCTGAAGCTCGGCTCAGGCATGAACACGAGCTACTTCAGCGACGCGGAGGACTACGCCTTCGCCTACACCCACCTGCCCGACGTCTTCATCTGCGGCCACTCGCTGGGGGGAGCGATCACCCAGGTGGTGGCCAACCGCCGAGGCTTCCGCTTTGCGACCTTCAACGCGCCGGGGGTGGCGATCTTCGCCTCGCGCAACATCGCCAGCGCGGCGCCGCTGATGACAGCCGTGCGGGTCGCCGGCGGCGCGCTCAGCGTGCTGCGCCACCCCATGCAGGCCGCGCGCGACGTGCGGGCCACCTTCAACCGGGTGCGCGGCGTCAACCTGTGCCTGCGCAACGACGTGGTGAGCAAGATCGGCGTGCACTACGGCGACATCGTCACCATCCCCGGCACGTCGGCCAACCCCTTGACCGAGCACAAGATCGCCACGGTCATCACCGCCCTGACCGCCAACGCGGTCGGCCGCCAGGACATCGCCACGCTCTAGCCGCGTCCGCTCCGGGCGCGCCGAGCCCCAGGCGCGCCCGCCCGCCCCTCGTCCAAGCCTTCACCCCACGCCCGACCGGCGCGGTCGCCTGACGCTGCGCCCGACATGACGGAGACCCCCATGGAAACGCTCAAGATCGACGTCGACGCCGACGGGATCGCGCTGGTCACGTTCGACGTGCCCGGCCGCTCGATGAACACCATCACCTCCAAGGTGGCCGAGGAGCTGCCGCAGGTGATTGAGCGCATCAGGACGGACGCCGCCATCAAGGGCGCGGTCATCACCTCCGGCAAGAGGACCGGCTTTTGCGCGGGGGCGGACCTGGGCGAAATGGGCTCGCGGGACGGGGCGGGCGGCACGCCGGAGCAGCAGCTGCAGGCGGCGTTCGACCGCTCCTCGCGGCTGAACCTGGAGCTCCGCAAGCTGGAGACCTGCGGCAAGCCCGTGGCCGCGGCGATCAACGGCCTGGCGCTGGGCGGCGGGCTGGAGATCACGCTCGCCTGCCACTACCGCGTCGTCGGCGACCACCCGAAGACGCAGCTCGGCCTGCCCGAGGCCAAGGTCGGCCTCCTCCCCGGCGGCGGCGGCACCCAGCGCTTGCCGCGCCTGATCGGCGTGATGGCGGCGGCCCCCTACCTGCTCGAAGGCAAGTCGATGAAGCCGCAGGAGGCGAAGTCGGCGGGCGTCGTCGACGAGGTGGTCGAGCCGGGCAAGGAGGTCGAGGCGGCCAAGGCTTGGGTGAAGACGGGCGACCCCGTCGCGCGGTGGGACAAGAAGGGCTTCAAGGTCCCCGGCGGCGGCCCCTACAGCGCGGGCGGCACGCAGCTGTTCATCATGGGCAACGCCATGCTGCGCAAGCAGAGCTACGGCAACTACCCGGCTCAGATCAACATCATGAAGTGCGTCTACGAGGGCCTGCAGGTGCCCATGGACGCGGCGCTGCGCATCGAGAGCCGCTACTTCGTCAAGACGCTGATGACGCCCCAGGCCAAGGGCATGATCCGCACCCTGTTCCTGTCCATGCAGGAGCTGAACAAGGGGATCAGTCGCCCCGCGGGCGTGCCCAAGTCGGACCCGAAGAAGGTGGCCGTGCTGGGCGCCGGCATGATGGGCGCGGGCATCGCCTACGTTCAGGCCATGGCCGGCATCGAGACGGTGCTGATCGACCAGACGCAGGAGGCGGCCGAGAAGGGCAAGGGCTACGCCGCCGACCTCGTGAAGAAGGCGGTCTCTCGCGGCAAGATGAGCCAGGAGAAGGGCGATGGCATCCTGGCGCTGATCACGCCCACTACCGACTACGCGCACGTGAAGGGCAGCGACCTTGTGATCGAAGCGGTGTTCGAGAACCGCGAGGTCAAGGCCGACGTGACGAAGAAGGCCGAGGCGCAGCTGGCCCCCGACGCCATCTTCGGCTCCAACACCTCCACCCTGCCGATCACGGGCCTGGCCGAGGTGAGCGTGCGCCCCGACAAGTTCATCGGCGTCCACTTCTTCTCGCCGGTCGACAAGATGGGCCTGGTCGAGATCATCCTCGGCGAGAAGACGGGCGACGAGGCCATCGCCAAGGCCATCGACTACGTGCTGAAGATCAAGAAGACGCCGATCGTCGTGAACGACTCCAGAGGCTTCTACACCTCCCGCTGCTTCGGCACCTTCGTGCAGGAGGGCATGGAGATGCTGGGCGACGGCATCGCGCCGGCCATCATCGACAACGTTGGCCGCATGACCGGCATGCCCCGCGGACCGCTGGAGATGCACGACGACGTCGCGCTCGACCTCTCCTACAAGATCGCGCAGCAGACGCAGAAGGACCTCGGCGACAAGTACAAGGCCCCCAAGTTCCAGCCGATCATGGAGAAGATGGTCTCGGAGCTCGGCCGCTACGGTCGCAAGAACAAGAAGGGCTTCTACGACTACCCCGAGGGCGGCAAGAAGCACCTGTGGCCCGGCCTGAAGGAGGTGGCGAACACCACCGTCAACGAGGCCGAGCCGCCCTTCGTGGCCGAGCTGAAGCAGCGCCTTCTGCACCGCCAGGCGGTCGAGGCGGCGCGCTGCTTCGAGGAGGGCGTCACCACCGATCCCCGTGAGGCGGACGTGGGCTCGATCCTCGGCTGGGGCTTCGCGCCCTGGACGGGCGGGGTGATCAGCTACATCGACGGCATCGGGCTCAAGGCCTTCGTCGAGCAGCTGGACGCGCTGGCGCAGAAGCACGGCGAGCGCTTCACCCCGCCCCAACTGCTCCGCGACATGGCGGCCAAGGGCGAGACCTTCTACGGCCGCTTCGGCGCGCAGGAGAAGCAGGCCGCCTGAACGCGTCCGGCGGGGCGGCGCCCTCTCCAGCCGCCCCGTTCACCTCTTCTTGGCGAGACCGGGCGCATGGTCCACGCCAGAGCGCCGTTCAGGCGCCGTTGGGGGATCCGGATTGAGCCTGGCGCGCGAAAGCGATGCGCTGCGTGAGGTGCTGGCCACGCGCCTGCGCAACACTCCGCTCCGCGTGGCGATGCCGCTGCTGATCGCCGCCAGCTTCACCTTCCTCGTGGGACCGGCGGTGCGGGTCCTGTGGGTATGGGCGCTGGGCTACGCGGCGCTTCAGGCGGTGGAGTACGGTCTGAGCCGGCGCCTGCTGGCCAGTTCGCGCGGCCCCCTTCCGCCGCGGCTCCGCGTCGTGGCCGTCGCCCTGATGGCGCTGAGCTCGATCGGCTTCATCCTGGGCGCGGCGGTGCTGCTGGGCTTGCGGCTCACGCTCGCGCCTTCGCTGTCCGTGCTGATCGCAGCGGGCGCCTTGCTCAACTCGATCGTGGTGAGCCGCCGCTCGCTCAGCGCCTTCCTCGCGCTGAACCTGCCGCACTTCGCCTGGCTCCTGGCCATGCCCGTGCTGATCGCCCTGCGCGGACCGGGCGTCGCCGTGCCGCTGGCGCCGGCCGTGGCCATGGGAGGCGCGCTGCTGTGCGTCAGCGCGACCCTCGCGTGGATCAGCCTGTCGCGCGCCCTGCACGCCGCCGCCGCCGCCCGCGCCGAGGCAGAGGCGCGCCGGGCCGAAGCCGAGGCCGCCCGCGACGGGCGCGCCGCCTTCACCGCGGCCGTCAGCCACGAGCTGCGCACCCCGCTCTCCGCCATCCTCGCCGCCTCCGCCGCGCTGGAGATGCGCGCGCTCAACGAGGAGGCGCGCGACAGCGCCGCCCTGATCGCCGACGCCTCGCGGCTGATGCGCCGGATGCTGGACGAGCTCCTCGACCTCTCCAAGCTGGAGGCGGGCCGGATGACGGTGGAGGCGGCGCCGCTCGACCTTCCGCTCCTGGTCGACGAGACCCTGCGCCTGTGGGGCCCGGAGGCGGCGGCCAAGGGGCTGGCCCTGAGCGTCGACGGGCGCGAGACGCTGCCGGCGAGGGCGAGCGGCGACGCGATGCGCCTGCGGCAGGTGCTGAACAACCTCCTTTCCAACGCGATCAAGTTCACCGCGAAGGGCGAGGTGCGGCTGCGGCTCGCCTGCGCGGCCGACGAGGCGGGCTTTCGCGTGCGCATGACCGTGGCCGACACCGGGCCGGGGCTGGACGCCGACACGCTGGAGCGCCTGTTCACGCCGTTCGAGCAGGCTTCGGCGGGCGTCGCCCACACCCATGGGGGCACGGGCCTCGGACTGGCCATCAGCCGCGAACTCGCCCGGCTGATGGGCGGCGACCTCGTGGCGTCGCAGCGCGCGGACGCGCTGGGCGCCTGCTTCACCCTGGACGTCCTCCTGGGGCTCCCCGCCGCGCCCGAAGCCGCGCCCCTCCCGGCGCTGGCGCCGGCGAGCCCTCGCGTGCTGGTGGCGGACGACCACCCGCTTGGCCGACAGGCGGTCGCCATGCTGCTGGGCCTGCGGGGGCTGGAGGTCGTCGCCTGCGACGACGGGGCGAGCGCGCTCGGCGCGCTGGCGACGGGGCCCTTCGACCTGGTGCTGGCGGACCTGAACATGGGCGCGCTCGGCGGGCTGGAGCTGACGCGCCGGCTGCGCGCCTCACCCGGGCCCAACCGCGACACGCCCGTGCTGGCGGTGAGCGGGGACACGGGGGCGGAGACGCTCGCCGCCTGCCTCACGGCCGGCATGGCTGGGCTCGCGCCCAAGCCGCTGGAGCCCCGGTCCCTCTACGCCGCGGTGGACGCCGCGCTCGCGGGCGGCCGGGTCGCCTGCAATGACGCGGACAGCCTCGACTCCAGCGCCGCCTCGTCCTTCAGCTCGCACTCCCAGACGGTCAGCACGGTCCAGCCGCCGGCCTCCAGCGCGGCCTGAGCCGCCGCGTCCCGGGCGGTGTTGCGGGCGATCTTGGCGAGCCAGTAGGCGGCGTTCGCCTTGGGGCGGCGGGCCCCCCGGCGGCAGCCGTGCCCGTGCCAGAAGCAGCCGTGCACGAACACCGCCGTGCGCCGTCCGGCCATCACGATGTCCGGCGAGCCCGGCAGGTCACGGCGCTGCAGCCGATAGCGCAGCCCGAGCCGGGTGAGGATCCGCCGCACCGCCCGCTCGGGGCCGGTGTCGCGTCCCTTCACCCGCGCCATCACCGCCGAGCGCTGCTGCGGGGTGAAGACGTCGGTGCGTGCGTCGGCCGGGCCGGACATGGGCTTCAGGCTCTAGGCTCCCCTCGAACCCTTCGCCAGCCTCGTGCCCGGCCCCGCGTCCGCGAAGCTCCTCAGGAGCCGGCGGGCGCGGCCGGCGTGGCGGCGGCCTGCACGCGGCCGTCGCCCTTCAGCGCGGCCTCGTACGCGGTCTTCTTGGCGGCGGGGATCGAGCCCAGGAACATCTTGCGGGCGTCGGCCATGCAGCGCGACTTGGAGCTGTCGGTGTAGACGGGCCCGCCCGTGCACCAGGCCTTGGCCGCGACGTCCAGCCGCTGCGAGAAGGCGGCGGCCCCGGCGGGGGTCGACAGGTCCAGGTCGGCGTAGCTCAGCTTCACGTCCTGGGCGAGGGCGGCCGTGGCGAGGGCGAGCCCGGCGGCGGCCGCACCGAAGGCGGCGATGGCGGAAGTCATGGTTGTGCTCCTCTCGCCCGCAGGACGTTGCTTGCGGGCCAAGATGAACGTCGCGCTTCGTCTGCGTTCATGCAGCTTAACTCGACGTCATGACCAAGAATTCATCTTGAAGCCGAATCCGGCCGGTCTGGCATCGCGAGCGGCGGCGGGCTAGGCGATGAGGGCGGGCGCGACGGCTCCGCGCACGAGGAGGTCCGCGCGATGCGCTCGGCTTTCCATCAGGTGGACGTGTTCGCCGGGGCCGCCTTCGGCGGCAACCCGCTGGCGGTGGTGCTGGACGGCGCCGGTCTCACCGACGAGGCGATGCAGCGGATCGCCCGCTGGACCAACCTGTCGGAGACCACCTTCCTCCTGCCGCCGACCGCGCCCGAGGCCGACTACCGCGTGCGCATCTTCACCCTGTCGGGCGAGCTGCCGTTCGCGGGCCATCCGACGCTCGGCAGCTGCCACGCCTGGCTCGCCGCGGGCGGGCGGCCGAAGCACGAGGCGCGGATCGTGCAGGAGTGCGGCGTGGGGCTCGTGCCCCTGGTCCGCGCCGGGGGCCGGCTCGCCTTCCGCGCCCCGCCGCTGATCCGCTCGGGCCCGCTGGAGGAGGCGCACCGCGCCGCCCTGCTGCGCGCGCTCCGCCTTGCGCCGGAGGCGGTGCTCGACACGGCCTGGGTCGACAACGGGCCCGGCTGGGTCGGCGTGCTGCTGCGCGACGCGGACGCGGTGCTCGCCGTCGAGGCCGACCTGTCGCTCTACGACGGCCCCCGCCCCTTCCACGTCGGGCTGGTGGGCGCCCGCGCGGCGGGAAGCGACTGCGCCTTCGAGGTGCGCGCCCTGTTCGAGGACGCCGGCGGCGCGGTGATCGAGGACCCCGTCACCGGCAGCCTCAACGCCTCCCTCGCCCAGTGGCTCCTGGCGAGCGGGCGCGCGAAGGCGCCCTATGTCGCCGCCCAAGGAACGCGCCTGCAGCGCACGGGCCGCGTCTTCATCACACGCGACGCGCAGGGCGAGGTATGGGTCGGCGGCGACGTCGCCACCCGGGTGGAGGGGACGATCGCGCTGGGCTGACCCTAGCCGATCCCCTCGAACAGGGCGGTGGACAGGTAGCGTTCGGCGAAGCTCGGCACGATCGTCACGATCTGCTTGCCGGCGTGGTCGTCCCTCGCCGCCAGCCGGAACGCCGCCGAGAGCGCGCCGCCGGACGAGATGCCGACCGGCAGTCCCTCCACCCGGGCGGCCTTGCGCGCGAACTCCAGGCTCTCGTCGTTGCCGACGGTCAGCACCTCGTCGATCACGCCGCGGTCGAGGATGTCGGGGATGAAGCCGGCGCCCAGGCCCTGGATCTTGTGCGGGCCGGGCGGGCCGCCGGAGAGCACGGCCGAGGCCTCCGGCTCCACCGCGACCATGCGCAGGGAGGGCTTCCTGGCCTTCAGCACCTGGCCGACGCCGGTGATGGTGCCGCCGGTGCCGACGCCCGAGACGATCACGTCCACCGCGCCGCCGGTGTCGTTCCAGATCTCCTCGGCGGTGGAAACCCGGTGGACGGCGGGGTTGGCGGGGTTCTCGAACTGCTGCGGCATCACCGCGCCGGGCGTCTCGGCCACGATCTCCTGCGCGCGGGCCATGGCGCCGCGCATGCCCTTTTCGGCCGGGGTGAGCACCAACTGCGCCCCCAGCAGCGCCAGCATCTTGCGCCGTTCGATGCTCATGCTCTCGGGCATCACCAGAACCACGCGGTAGCCCTTGGCCGCGCCCACGAAGGCCAGCGCGATGCCGGTGTTGCCGCTGGTCGGCTCCACGATGGTCGAGCCCTCGCGGAGGATCCCCTGCGCCTCCATCGCCTCGATCATGGAGAGGCCGATGCGGTCCTTCACGCTGGAGAGCGGGTTGTAGAACTCGAGCTTGGCCAGCACCTCGGCCTTGGGCTTCAGCTCGGCCGACAGCCGGGGCAGCCGGATCAGGGGCGTATCGCCCACGAGGTCGAGCACGGAGTCGTAGACCTTGCCGCGCCCCTGGCGGGCGAGGACGTGCTCGCCGGTCGGCGCGGAGGTGGGAGGGGCGGTGGCGTCCATGGGGCGGGCCTTCTGCGGGCGATTGCGTCTTGCCTATAGGCCTTGCAGGCCCTCCTGTCCGTCAAGCAGGGCTGAAGGGGGCGTCCAGGAATGCTGATCGTCGACGACCTGAAGGGCCTGGACCGGGAGCAGCGCTCGGCCTTCACCGCCAGCCTGCTGGGCTGGACGCTCGA
>JASLDZ010000250.1 GCA_030151985.1 Caulobacteraceae bacterium
GGGCCGCCAGCCGGTCTTGGCCAGCGCGCCGATCGCCTTGGCCTCCGCCATCAGCGCCACTTGGCCGGAGAGGGGGTCGGAGGCGCCGAACACCCAGCCGTCGTGGTGGTTGCCGCGCACCACCCACTGGTCCGGCTCGACCGACCCCTTCATCACCGCGATCACGTCGTAGATCGTCTTCAGCGACCACTCGGACTTCACCGCCAGATGCACGCGCGCGGGTCCGGGGCCGGGATGGTAGGTGATCGGCAGCGCGCCGCGCCACTTGGGCGGGACCACGTCGCCGCCGAGCGCCGCCAGCAGCGGCTGGGCGTCGCCGTAGCTGATGGGCAGCGTCGGGATCTTCAGGAGGGTCCTGGCCGTCTCGCGCGTCAGCCGCTTGGCGTCCTTCGTCGCGCCGACGCCCGGCGTCAGCGGGTCGCCGGGATAGAGGGTCATGTCCTGCACCGAGCCGCGCTGCACGCCGTCGGCGGGGCGCTGCGGGCCCTTCGGGTAGACGTCGTTCGTCGCGTAGCCGTCGTCGGCCGGGTCGCTGTAGATCAGGCAGCCGATCGCCCCGTGCTCCTGCGCCAGCTTGGGCTTGAGCCCCCGCCAGCCGCCGCCGTAGCGGGCGATGACGATCCTGCCGCGCACGTCTACGCCCTGGCGCGCGAGCGCCTTGTAGTCGTCGGGCATGCCGTAGTTGACGTAGACCAGCTCGCCCGTGACGTCCCCGTCGCCCTGATAGGCGACGTAGGGCGGCAGCTGCCCGGGCTCGGAGGTGGCGGGGTCGGAGGCGATCGCCGGCTCGTGCAGCTTGGCGGTGTACGGCGTCGGGCCGAGCAGCTCCAGGCTCTCCGAGACCGGCGTGGGGTAGAGCACCTCGAACGTCTCGATCCGCGCGTCCCAGCCCCAGGCCTTGAACTGCGCCAGCTGCCACTCGGCGTTCTCGCGGTCGTGGGGGCTGCCGACGTGGTTGGGCTTGGACGCCATCCGTGCCAGCCAGCCCGCCATCTCCTTCGGATCGATCTGGTCGTCGAACTTCGCCTCCAGCGCACGCTGGTCCGCGGAGCGGGCGCCGGTGAAGCCGAGGATCGCGCCGGGTGCGCGCGTCGCCTCCGCCTTCGCCGCCTGCGGCGGCTGGGCCCGCGCCCACAGCAGGCCCGCGGGCGCGGCGACGGCGAGCGCGCAGGCTCCGGCGACGAGAATCAGGCGACGCATCGGGAGGGACCTCACGGGACGAAGCGGCGACCTTACCGGCTCCGCGCCGCCCCGCCAGCCCCGTGACCCGCCCGCGCCGTCCGGCTACACCGCGCCATGGCTTTCGGTGTGTTCGACCTGTTCAAGCTGGGCGTCGGCCCGTCCTCCTCGCACACCATGGGTCCGATGACCGCGGCGGGACGCTGGCTGGAGCGGGTCGCTGGCGCGGGAATGCTGGCGCGGGTCGTGCGGGTCGAGGTCGTGCTCTACAGCTCGCTCGCGCTCACCGGCCGGGGCCACGCCACGGACCGGGCGGTGATCCTGGGCCTCTTGGGCTTCGAGCCCGCCACCTTGGATCCCGACGCGGGGGACGCGGCGCTGGAGGCGGTCCACGGCTCGCACCGGCTGGCGCTGGGCCGGAGCGGCCCGACGATCGCCTTCGACCCGGCCTCGGCGATCGTGTGGGAAGGCTTCACCCGCCTGCCCCGCCACCCCAACGCCCTGCGCTTCACCGCCTTCGACGCTGGGGACACGCCGCTGGACGCGCGCGTCTACTATTCGACCGGCGGCGGCTTCGTGCTCGACGAGGAGGAGATCGAGCGCAACGTCCGTCCCGGCCGCGACGACTTGGGACCCGAGCCGCCGCACCCCTTCGCCTCGGGCGCCGAGCTGGTCGCCCGCGCGGACGCCGCCGGGCTGACGCTGGCCGAGCTGATGCTGGAGAACGAGCTGGCGCTCCTTCCCCGCGCGGAGGTGGAGGCGGGGCTCGACGCCGTGTTCGACGCCATGGAGGCCTGCATCGACCGCGGCGTGCGCACCGACGGCACACTCCCCGGCGGATTACAGGTGAAGCGCCGGGCCATGCGGGTGCGCGAGAGCCTGCGCGACCGAGCCGAGACCCATGCCGCCGACCCGCTCGCCGCCATGGACTGGGTGAACCTGTGGGCGCTGGCGGTGAACGAGGAGAACGCGGCGGGCGGCCGCGTCGTCACCGCGCCCACCAACGGGGCGGCGGGGATCGTGCCGGCGGTGCTGCGCTTCCACGACCGCTTCTACAAGGGGAGTCCTGAGACCCGCCGCGCCTTCCTGCTCACCGCCGCCGCCATCGGCGCCCTCTACAAGCGCAACGCCTCGATCTCGGGGGCGGAGGTGGGCTGCCAGGGCGAGGTGGGCGTCGCCTGCTCGATGGCGGCGGCCGGGCTCTGCGCCGCCATGGGCGGCACCAACGCGCAGGTGGAGAACGCCGCCGAGATCGGCATGGAGCACAACCTGGGCCTCACCTGCGACCCGATCGCCGGCCTCGTGCAGATCCCGTGCATCGAGCGCAACGCCATGGGCGCGATCAAGGCGATAGACGCCGCCCGCCTGGCCCTCCTGGGCGACGGCCAGCACAGCGTCAGCCTCGACAAGGTGATCGCCACCATGAAGCGCACCGGCGAGGACATGAAGGAGATCTACAAGGAGACCTCGCTTGGCGGGTTGGCGGTGAACGCGATCGAATGCTGAGCGGGCGCGGGAGCTTAACGGTTGCTTCAGCGCCTCGCCCGCACCGTGACGGGCGACACGGAGCCCGTCCTCATGAGCGTCCACCGCATCGTCGGCACCGAGGCCTTCCGGATGAGCGGCCGGCGACGCTCGCCGGTGCAGGCGTTCGACCGCGGCCTCATGCCCACGCGCCGCGGCCGCGGCGGCGTCGACTGGCGGGTAGTCGGCATGGTGGCCCTGTCGGCCATTCTGCTGGTCGCGATGATGGCGCGGCCCTGACGGCGCCTCCGCACGTTGAGCCCGGGCGCGCGAGCCGCTAAAGGCCGCCTTCGCCGCGTGCGCCGGGTTGGTAGCTCAGTGGTAGAGCATTCGACTTTTAATCGAATGGTCCTGGGTTCGACCCCCAGCCAACCCACCACGCCGCGCTCCGCCGGACGCGTGCGGCGCGCGCCCCTTCCCGCGCACGGGCGGACGGCCTAGCTTCCTTCCTCCGGTCTTCCGTGAAGGGGGCTTATGGTGTCGGAGCCGCGCTGGCAGGCCTGGGTGGACCGCACCGAACGGCGGACCGACCGGGTGACCGCCACGCCGGCCCGCGCGCTGGCCGCCACGCTGGACCGCGCCGACCTCGCCCAGCTGCGGGACGGCGACCCGCTGCCGCCGCCGTGGATCTGGCTCTACTTCCTGCCGCTCGCGCCCGCGTCCGAGATCGGGACCGACGGCCATCCCCGGCGCGGCGGGTTCCTGCCGCCCGTGGAGCTCGCGCGGCGCATGTGGGCGGGCAGCCGCTGCACCTTCCACGCGCCCATCCGCATCGGCGACGCGGTCGAGCGCACCTCCACCATCGCCAAGGTGG
>JASLDZ010000475.1 GCA_030151985.1 Caulobacteraceae bacterium
TCGTAGGCGAAGGCGCGATCGAGGCGGCTGGCGTGGGGATCGACCAGCAGCTTGTCGGGATCGAACCACAGATTTCGCGAAGGGTCGTAGGCGCCGTCGGCGCGGTACCCGTAGGGGGCGCCGGGCTCGAGGTCGGAGACCTGCGCATGGAAGACGCCGTCAGGATCGCGGGCCATCTCCAGCCGGGTCTCGCGATCTTCGCCGAACAGGCAGAGCCACACGCGCTCGGCCAACGGCGCGCGCACGGCGAATGCGGCGCCGGTTTCGGTGAGGTGGGTGCCGAGTTCCATCTCTACTTCCGCTCATCCCCGCGCATGCGGGGACCCAGACTTGCTTTCGCAACGGTCCATGCGGCCGATGCCGAGTCTGCCTGCCGCGCGCTCAAAGCGAGTCTGGGTCCCCGCATGCGCGGGGATGAGCGGAAGCTATGGGGAGAGGTCAAGCAGGCTCGCATAAAGCTCCGCGTATCGCTTGCCGCTGCGCGCCCAGGACACGTCCGAGCGCATCCCCTGCCGCTGGATCGTGCGCCAGAGCTCGGGCTTGGCGAAGGTCGAGACAGCCGCCCGCAGCGCCCTCTCCACCGCTACCGGCGTCACCCCGTCGTGCATGAAGCCGGTCGCCACGCCCGCCGACAGCGCCGCCTCGTTCGCGTCGATCACCGTGTCGGCCAGCCCCCCCGTTCGCGCCACCACCGGCACGCAGCCGTAGCGCAGGCCGTAGAGCTGGGTCAGGCCGCAGGGCTCGAAGCGCGAGGGGATCAGGATGGCGTCGGCGCCGCCCTGCAGCCGGTGGGACAGGGGCTCATCGTAGCCGATCCGCACGCCGATCCGGCCGGGGTGGCGGCCCTGCGCGGCCACGAACGCCGCCTCCAGCGCCGCATCGCCCGAACCCAGGAGCGCCAACCGCCCGCCCATCGCCACCAACGCGTCGGCCAGGCCGGCGAGCACGTCCATGCCCTTCTGCCACGTCAGGCGGCTGACGACGCAGAACAGCGGGCCGTCGCTCGCCTCCAGCTGGAAGGCGGCCTCGACGCTGCGCTTGTTCGCCTCGCGCCGACCGAGCGTGCGCTCACCGTAACGGGCGGCGAGGTGGGAGTCGGTGCGGGGGTGCCAGACGTCCGTGTCGATGCCGTTGACGATGCCATGGACCGAGGCGGCGCGGGCGGCGACCAGCCCCTCCAGCCCCATTCCGAAGGCCGGGTCGGCGATCTCCTGCGCATAGGTGGGGCTGACGGTGGTGATCGCGTCCGCCGCCTGCAGACCCGCCTTCAGGAGGCCGACGCCGCCGTAGTACTCCACCCCGTCAACCGCCCAGGCGTCGGGCGGAAGACCGAGCTCGGGGAACACCTCGGGCCCGAAGCGTCCCTGGAACGCCATGTTGTGGATGGTGACGACGCTGGGCACGCGGCGCTCGGGCGGACCGTAGCGCAGGTAGGCCGCCGCCATCGCCGCCTGCCAGTCGTGCGCGTGGAGGAGGTCGAACGGCTCGGCCTTGCCGATCCCGCCCGCGAGGTCGGCGGCGGCGCGGCCGAGGGCGGCGAACCGACGCCAATTGTCGGGCCAGTCGCGGCCGGAGGCGTCACCGTAAGGGCCGCCCTCGCGCGCGAAGAGCTCTGGCGCGTCCAGCACGATCAGCCTCAGCCCGCCCGCCTCGCCGGCCAGCAGCCGAGCCTCGACGCCCAGGAGGTCGACGTAGCGGTGCAGCAGCTTGCCCTTGCCGATCGCGCGCATCACGGCGGGATAGCCGGGCAGCAGCGTGGTCGCCTCAACGCCGTGGGGGGCGAGGGCGCCGGGCAGGGCGCCGACGACGTCCGCAAGCCCGCCGGTTTTGACGAGCGGGAAGGCTTCCGACGCGACGGAGAGGACCAGGGTCACGGGCGTCACGGCCTCGCGATCCTCCCCATCCTGCGGATGGGGAGGTGGCCCAGAGGGCCGGAGGGGCCGCGCGGAGCGCGGAAGACGCAGGCGATGCGGCTGGACGATCCGCTCGCCTGCAGCGAGCGGCCCCCTCCCGGCTTCGCCGGCCCTCCCCCATCTGCGATGGGGGAGATAATCAAAGTCGCACTCCGCGTCACAGCCGGTCGATCATCGCCTGGGTGATCAGGCACACGCCCTTCTCCGTGCGCCGGAAGCGCTTGGCGTCGAGCTCCGGGTCCTCGCCCACCACCAGCCCCTCCGGGATCACCACGCCACGGTCCAGCACCACCTTCGACAGCCGCGCCCCTCGGTTGACCACGCAGCGCGGCAGCACCACCGCCTCGTCCAGCGACGAGAAGCTGTGGGTTCGCACCCCCGTGAAGATCAGGCTGCGCCGCAAGCTCGACCCCGAGATGATGCAGTCGCCCGACACCAGCGACGACACCGCCGCCCCCCGCCGCCCCTCGGCGTCGTGCACGAACTTGGCGGGGGGCGTGACCTCCGAATAGGTCCACAGGGGCCACTGGTGGTCGTAGAGGTCGAGCTGCGGCACTACGTCGGTGAGGTCGACGTTCGCCTCCCAGTAGGCGTCGACGGTGCCGACGTCGCGCCAGTAGGCCTCGGCCTCGCCCTCGGCGCGCACGCAGCTGGTGGAGAACTGGTGCGCGACCGCTTTGCCGCCCTTCACCAGGTGCGGGATGATGTCCTTGCCGAAGTCGCGGGAGGAGCCGGGGGTCGCCGCATCCCGCCGCAGCTCCTCGAACAGGAACCGCGTGTGGAAGACGTAGATGCCCATGCTGGCGAGCGCCTTGTCGGGCTTGCCCGGCATCGCCGGCGGATCCTTCGGCTTCTCCAGGAACGAGATGATGCGGTCGTTGGCGTCGACGTGCATGACGCCGAATCCCGTCGCCTCCATACGTGGCACCTCGAGGCAG
>JASLDZ010000477.1 GCA_030151985.1 Caulobacteraceae bacterium
GCCCGTGGCGGTCTTCAGCCGCGAGGCGAAGGTCGGGCCGACGCGGTCGACCACGCGGTTGGCGAGCACGGTGGCGATGATGTCGCGCCGCAGCCGGTGGCGCGTCATCTGCGCCTCGAACCGGGTCAGCTCGGCGGGGAAGTAGCCCTTCAGCGTGGCCTCGAACCAGGGGTCGTCGGGGGCCGCGCCCTCCACGATCTCGGCGGAGAGCTCGAGCTTGCCGTAGGCGGTGAGCACGGCCAGTTCCGGCCGCGTCAGCCCCTTCCCGGCCGCGGAGAGGTCGGCGATCGCCTGCGGGCCGGGCAGGCCCTCCACCTTCCGGTCGAGCCTTCCTGCGGCGACGAGGTCGGCCATGAAGCGGGCGTGCGCGTCCAGCTCCTCCACCGCGTCGCGCTCCTGCAGCGAGAGCGTCAGCGTCTGGGCGTAGTTGTGGGCCAGCACCTTGTGGCCCACCTCCTCAGTCATGGAGGCCAAGAGCGCCGGGCGGTCCGCCTCGGCCAACGCGCCGTCGGCGATGGCTTGGCCGAGCAGGATCTTGATGTTCACCTCGTGGTCGGAGGTGTCGACGCCGGCGGAGTTGTCGATGGCGTCGGTGTTGATCCGCCCGCCGCACCGCGCGTAGGCGATGCGGCCGGCCTGGGTGAAGCCGAGGTTGGCGCCCTCGCCCACCACCTTCACGCGCAGCTCGCCCGCGTCGATGCGCACCGCGTCGTTGGCCTTGTCGCCCACATCGGCGTTGGCCTCAGACGGCGCCTTCACATAGGTGCCGATGCCGCCCAGGTAGAGCAGCTCCGCCTCGCTCTTCAGGATCGCGCGGATCAGGTCGGTGGGCGCCAGCGCCTCGTCCTCGATGCCGAGCAGGGCCCGCACCTGCGGCGACACCGGCACGGTCTTCGCCGCCCGGCTGAAGACGCCGCCGCCTTCCGAGATCAGCGCCTTGTCGTAGTCCTGCCAGCTGGAGCGCGGCAGCTTGAACATCCGGTCGCGCTCGGCCCAGGACGTCGCGGGGTCCGGCGTCGGGTCGAGGAAGATGTCCCGGTGGTCGAAGGCGGCGACCAGCTTGATCTGCTTGGAGAGCAGCGCGCCGTTGCCGAACACGTCGCCGCTCATGTCGCCGACGCCGATCATGGTGAAGGGCTGCGACTGGATGTCCTTGCCCATCTCGCGGAAGTGGCGCTTGACCGCTTCCCAGGCGCCGCGGGCGGTGATGCCCATGGCCTTGTGGTCGTAACCGACGCTGCCGCCTGAGGCGAAGGCGTCGCCAAGCCAGAAGCCGTAGGACTTCGACACGTCATTGGCGATGTCGCTGAAGGTGGCCGTTCCCTTGTCGGCGGCGACGACGAGGTAGGGGTCGTCCCCCTCATGCCGCACGGTGTCGGCGGGGGCGACCACGGCGCCCGAGGCGTCGTAGGTGTCGGTGATGTCCAGGAGGCCGGAGAGGAAGGTGCGGTAGGCGCGTACGCCCTCGGCGCGCACCGCGTCCGGTGTCCCGTTCCGGGGCAGCATCTTCGGGAAGAAGCCGCCCTTGGAGCCCACGGGCACGATCACCGCGTTCTTCACCTGCTGCGCCTTCACCAGGCCCAGCACCTCGGTGCGGAAGTCGTCGCGCCGGTCGCTCCACCGCAGGCCGCCGCGGGCGACCGGCCCGAAGCGCAGGTGCACCGCGTCCACGTGCGGGGCGGAGACGAAGATCTCGCGATAGGGCTTGGGCGCGGGCACGTCGGCCAGTTCGCGGCTTGCGACCTTGAAGCTGATGCGCCGCTTGGGCGCGCCGTCCTCGCCGGCCTGGTAGAAGTTGGTGCGCTTGGTCGCCTGGATCAGCAGAGCCAGCCGGCGCAGCACCCGGTCGGCGTCGAGGCTGGCGACGCCCTGCAGCGCCTCCACGATCTGCGCGAAGACCGCCTCCGCCTGCTCTCGCCGCGCCTCAACCGACGCGATCACCGAGGGGTCGAAGCGGACGCGGAAGAGGTCGAGCAAGAGGCGCGCGATGGCCGGGTTGTCGCTCAGCGCCTGCGCCTGCACCGCCTGGCTGGGGTCGAGCCCCGTCTGCTGGCGGTACTTGGCCAGCGCCCGCACCAGGGCCGCCTCGCGCCACGAGACGCCCAGCTCCATGACGAGGCGGTTGAACCCGTCGTCCTCGGTCCGGCCGTTCCAGATGGCGACGAAGGCGTCCTCGAACGGCTGCTTGACGTCGGCGAAGACGAGCTTCTCGCCGTGCTCGTCCTCCAGCAGCAGCTCCTGCACCCAGACGGTCGGCAGGGGCGTCCCCTGGCTCTGGGCCCTTGCGCGCGTGACGCGGTAGCCCTCCTCCTCAATGGTGCGCAGGCCCATGTTCTCCAGCATCGGCACGATGTCGGACAGGGGCGCGACCTCGTCCCCCACGCGGTAGAGCTTGAAGCGGAACTGGAGCGGGCTGCAGCCGGCGTCGCGGTAGGCGCGCACGCTGACCGCCTCGCCCTCCGGCAGGTGCTCCAGCACCCGCACGTCCTCCATCGCCTCGGTCGCGTCGTAGCGGGCGCGGTAGCCGACGGGGAAGGCCTCGGCGTAGCGGGCCACCAGCCCGCCCGTGGCGCCCGCATCCTTGCCCAGCGCCCGCAGCGCGGCGTCGAAGCGGTCGCGCCAGGTGCGCGTCAGCTCCTCGATCCGCAGTTCCAGCGCCTTGAGGTCCGGCGCGGGATGGTCGCCCGGCGTGACGCCCAGGATGAAGTGCACCCGCGCGAGGGGCCCGGTGGAGAAGTTCGGGTAGTAGGCCGAGACCCGCCCCCGCCAGGCCGCCGCCAGGAGCTCGCCCGCCTTCTGACGAACGTCGGAGTCGTAGCGGTCGCGCGGCATGAACAGCAGCACCGACACGAAGCGGTCGAACGGGTCGGTGCGGGCGAACAGCCGCACGCGGGGCCGGTCGTAAAGGTGCAGCACCCCCTGGGCGATGGCCAGGAGGTCGTCCTCCCCCATCTGGAACAGCTCGTCGCGCGGATAGCTCTCGACGATGTTGCGCAGCCGCTTGCCCGTGTGGGCGCTGGGCGCGGCGCCGGCGCGGGCCAGCACGTTGGCGACCTTGCGCCGGATCAGCGGGATCTCCTGCGCCGGCTGGTCGTAGGCCTCGGCGGTGAACAGGCCCACGAAGCGCGTCTCGCCCACCGCCCTGCCGTCCGGCCCGTAGCGCTTGACGCCCACGTAGTCGAAGTTGATCCGCCGGTGCACCTTGCTGCGCAGGTTTGACTTGGCCACGACCAGCGGGTCGGCGGCGTCGAGGTAGGCGGCCAGCTGGCGGGTCAGGATCGCGGGCTCGCTGGCCCGTCGCAGCACCGAGCGCGACTGGTCGCGCAGCACGCCGAAGCTGCCCTGCTCCGAGGAGATCGGCTCCTCCGCGGCGTAGCCGCCGTCGGGGTCTCGAGGGTACTCGTACTCGCGCGCGCCCAGGAACACGAAGCGGTCGGCCTCGAGCCAGCGAAGGAAGGCCACGTCCTCGGCGAGCGCCTGGGCGGTGCGGCCGCCCCCGCGCGGAGATCCGGCCGTGGCCTCCAGATCGGCGATCACCCGCCCCATCAGCGCGCGCATGGCGTCGTGGTCGGCCACGGCGGCGCGCACGTCGGCCAGGGTCGCCCGCACGCCGTCGACCACGGCGGCGCGCCGGTCCTCGCCCACCGGATCGAGCAGAACCGCGATCAGCGAGGTGCGGCGGCCGCCCTCCTCAACCACGGGGTGCACCATGGCGCGCACGCCCAGCCCCTGCTCGGCGAGCTCGCCCATGACGCTGTCGACGAGGAACGGCGCGTCGTCCTGCGCGATGGTGAGCAGGTCCAGGTCCAGCGGGCGCCCGCCTTCCCCCGAGGCGGTGGCGATCGCGACGGCCGGCTCGGCCCCCGAGCGCGCGTCGCGGGCGCGCCAGAGGCGGTGCAGCAGGGCGGCGAAGTCGCCGACGCCGGCGCCCGCGATCTCGTCCTCGCGCAGGTCGGCGGCGGCTTGGCGGGCGAAGTCCGAGGCGGCGGGCGACCCGGTCCCCGGAAGGGCCGCGAAGGCGGCGGCCAGCGCCTGCGCGAAGGCCTCGCCCACGGGCGGCCCGGCGGTCGCGGCGCCGGCGTCCGACCCGAGGGAGAGAGTTGCGTCGTCCATCGCCATTCCTGCCGTTTGCGCCCCTTTTCGCCTGGGGTCTCGCGCGGGGCGAACCCTAAACCTCCGAGTCCGGGGATCAACCTCGTTCCGGCGACGTCGCGCCGCGGCGGGCCCGAGTCGCGAGCCGGCGCCAGACGGGGTATGGAGCGGCGATGACCGCCGTCGCCGCCTCGCCCGCGCCGCCCGTCCCGCGTCTGGCGGCCGAAGACGCCGCGCGGCTGACCGCGCGCGTGACCACAGTCTCGGTGGTCGTGGGCCTGTCGCTGACGGTCATGAAGGCGCTGGCGTGGCGGGCGTCGGGGTCGGTGTCGCTGCTGTCGTCGGCGGCCGACTCGGGGCTCGACTTCGTGGCCGCGCTCGGCACCTTCTGGGCCGTCCGCTACGCCGTGGCGCCCCCCGACGCCGAGCACCGCTTCGGGCATGGCAAGGCCGAGGCGTTCGCCAGCCTGATGCAGGCGGGCCTGGTCTTCGCCTCCGCGGCGCTGATCGGACGGGAGGCCGTCGCGCACCTCGTCCAGCCGCGGCCGGTGCAGGCGGAGGGCTGGGGGCTGGCGGTGATGGCCGTCTCCATCGCGGCGACGCTGGCGCTCGT
>JASLDZ010000442.1 GCA_030151985.1 Caulobacteraceae bacterium
GCGCGCGTAGATGCTGTAGGGATCGCGCATCCAGGCCTCGATCCGCGTCACGGAGAGCTCCGTCGGCCGCGCCTCGACCGGCGGCGCGGGGCGCGGCCGCTCGGCGCCGCGGAGCGCGGGCGGTGCGGGGCTCAGCGGCGCCGAGCGGCCGCGCCCCGCGCCGCCGGTCGAGGCGCGGCCGACGGAGCTCTCCGTGACGCGGATCGAGGCCTGGATGCGCGATCCCTACAGCATCTACGCGCGCTACGTGCTTCGCCTGAAGCCGCTGCCGCCCCCCGACGCCGCCATCGAGGCGATGGCGCGGGGCACCGCCATCCACGCCGCCTTCCAGGCCTACGCGGAGCGGCACGACGTCATCGAGGGCGACCGCGTGCGCGCCTTCGCCGACACGCTGGTCAGCGCCCTGGTGGAGGCCGGCACCCCCGCCGCGCGCATGACCCGCGAGCGTGCGCTCGCCGACCGGGTCGCCGCCTGGGCCGTGGAGCTGGAGCGTCGCCGCCGCGAGGGCGCGGAGATCCTGGTGGAGCGCGAAGGGCGGCTGAGCTTCCCCACCGCGCGGGGCGCGTTCACCGTCACCGCCAAGGCGGACCGGCTGGAGGTGCGAAGCGACCGGGTGGACGTGATCGACTTCAAGAGCGGGGCGCCGCCAAACGGCAAGCAGGTCGCCTCGGGCATCGCGCCGCAGCTGACGCTCACCGCCGCGATCCTGGAAGGCGGGGGCTTCGCCGACCTGGGGCCCCGGCGAGCGGGCCTGCTCTCGTACGTCCGCGTCACCGGCCGGGGCGCCGGGGGCGAGGAGACGGACGTCGCCGCGCCGCCCGACAGTTCGCAGCTGGCGGCCGAGGCGCTGGAGGGGCTTAAGAGCCAGGTCGCCCGCTACGACGATCCCGCGACGCCCTACCTCTCCTGGGCCATGCCGCAGTTCATCGGCCGCTACGGCGGGGACTACGACCACCTGGCGCGGGTCTGGGAGTGGCGGGTGATGGGCGCGGACGAGGAGCCCGGCGCGTGACGCCCCAGCTCCAGGCCTCGGACCCCCGCGTCAACGCCTTCGTCTCGGCCAACGCCGGGTCGGGCAAGACCTCGACGCTGGTGAACCGGGTGGCGCGGCTGCTGCTCGACGGGGCGATGCCGGAGATGATCCTCTGCATCACCTACACCAAGGCGGCGGCGGCGGAGATGCAGCGCCGCCTGTACGAGACTCTCGGTCGATGGTCGGTCGCCAGCGACGAGAAGCTGAAGGAAGAGCTGGAGACGATCGGCGAACCCGATCAGTCCTTCGGGGAGGCGCGGAAGCTCTTCGCCAAGGCGCTGGAGACGCCGGGCGGCCTCAAGATCCAGACCATCCACGCCTTCTGCGAGAAGCTGCTGCGCCGCTTCCCGATCGAGGCCGGCGTCAGCCCCGCCTTCACCGTGCTGGAGGACGCCGCCGCCGCCGAGGTCGGCCGCATCGCGCGCGAAACGGTGGCGGGGCTGGCCTGGCGCGATCCGGAGGGCGAGCTCGGCCGCGCCTACGCGCATCTCGCGGTCGGGCTCGACTTCAACGCCTTCGAGGCCCTGTTCCGCGCCTTCGAGCGCGAGCGCCACGGCCTCCTCGCCTATGCCGACGCCTGCCGCGCGCGGGGCGAGACGGTGGACGAGGACGTCTGGCGCGCCTGCGGCTTCCCCGACGCGCCGCTGGACCCCGACGCCTTCGAGGCGGAGGCGGTCGGCGCCTGCGAGTGGGAGCGCTGGCGCGACACCGCCCAGGCGCTCGCCGCCACCGGCAAGTCCACCGACGCGGAGCTGTCGCGCCGGCTGGCGGACCTGGCCGAGTGCGCGGCGTCCAAGCCGGGCTCCTTTGCGGACTGCCTGGCGGTGTTCTCGACCGCCAAGGGCGAGAAGTCCAAGCGGCTGGGCACCAAGGGCGTGGACCCGGCGCAGCTCGACTGGCTGCTGCAGGAGCAGGAGCGCCTGCACGCCGCCTGCGCCCGCGCGCGCGCCGCGCGGGTCGCCATCGACACCGTGCACGCCCTGACCCTGGGCGAGGCCTATGTCGCCGCGTTCGAGGGCGCGAAGGGCGCGCGCGGCGCGCTGGACTTCGACGACCTGATCCGCGCGGTGCGGCGCCTGCTGACTGAGACCTCTGCCGCCGCCTGGGTGCTCTACAAGCTGGACGGCGGCGTCAGCCACGTGCTGCTGGACGAGGCGCAGGACACCTCGCCCGACCAGTGGGACATCGCCGAGGCGCTGACTGACGACTTCTATTCGGGTTGGGGTGCCAAAGGCACCCGCCTCCGCACCGTCTTTGCCGTAGGTGACGAGAAGCAGTCCATCTACTCATTCCAGGGTGCCGCACCGGAGGAGTTCCTTAAGCGAGGGCGTGCATTCGAAGCGCGCGCGCTCTCTGCAGGCGCTGAGTTCGTCGCGCCCAAGCTGGAGGAGAGCTGGCGCTCCACCCCGCAGGTGCTGGGCTTCGTGGACGCGTGGCTGGGCGACCCGGCCATGCGCGACGCGGTGCCGCCGCCCGCCGGCCAGGACGTCGTCCGCCACATCGTCGGGGAGGGCCGCCGCGACCATGCGGGGCAGGTCGACCTCTGGCCGCCCTTCCAGGACGATCCCGCCGCCGAGCCCGAGGCCTGGACCGCGCCCGTCGACGCCCAAAACGGCCCCAGCGCCTACAAGCGCCTCGCCGTCCGCGTGACGCAGTGGATCGAACAGGCCTGCGCGCGCGGCGAGGCGGTGTTCGACAAGGCGCTGGATGGGGGCCGGGGCGGCTGGCGCGCCATGCGGCCGGGCGACGTGCTGATCCTGGTGCGCAAGCGCGGGCCCTTCTTCGAGGAGATGCTGCGGGCGCTGAAGAGCGCCGGCCTGCCCTCCGCCGGCGCCGACCGGCTGAAGCTGGCCGAGCACGTGGTGTTCGACGACCTGAAGGCGCTGGTCCGCTTCGCGCTGTTCCCGTGGGACGACCTGACGCTGGCGGCGCTCCTGCGCTCGCCCTTCTGCGAGGTGGACGAGGAGGGGCTCTACGCGCTGGCGCACGGCCGGACCGGGCGGCTGTGGCCTGCGCTGAGCGCGCGCACGGGCGAGCGGCCGGAATGGAAGGCCGCGGCGGACTTCCTGGGCGCGGTTCGGGAGGCGCGCACGCGCGGGCCGTTCGACTTCCTCGGCTGGGCGATGAGCCGGCTCGACGCGTCCGGCCGCACCATGCGCCAGCGCCTGCTGACGCGCCTCGGCCCCGAAGCCGAGGACGCGGTGGAGGAGATGCTGTCCGAGGCGCTGAAAGCCGAGGCGCGCGGCATCGTCGACCTGGAGCGGTTCGCCGCCGAGCTCGAGCGGATCGAGCCCGAGGTGAAGCGCGAGCTCGAAGGCGCCGGCGACGCCGTGCGGGTGATGACGGTGCACGGCGCCAAGGGGCTGGAGGCGCCCGTGGTCATTCTGCCCGACGCGACCGCCAAGGTGCGCGACACCCACGCCTCGCTGCTGCGGATCGAGGGCGGCGGCTACCTGTTCGCGCCCAAGGGCGGCGACGAGGTGCCCGACGTCGCCGACGCCCGCGCCGCCGCCAGGGAAGCGGCCGCCGCCGAGGGCCTGCGCCTGCTCTACGTGGCGCTCACCCGCGCGCGGGATCGGCTGATCGTCGGCGGCCGCCTCTCGGCCACCGCCAAGGGCCCGCACGAGAGCAGCTGGTACGCCCACGTCGTCCGCACCTTCGGCCGGGAGGAGATCGCCGCACAGGTGCGGGACGTGCAGGACGGCGACCTCGCGCTGCGCCGCTTTGGCCCGGACCCGGCGTTCGCCCTCACCCCGCCTGAGGCGTCCGCGCTCGCCGAGCCGGAGCCCGCCTGGCTGCGCGGCTTGGCTCCGCAGGAGGCGCCGGTCGCGGCCTACGCCAGCCCCTCGGCCTTCGCCGAGCGCCACCGGGGTCCCGCGCCTTCGCCACTGGCGGCCGCGGGCGGGATCGGACGGTTCCGGCGCGGCGACCTGATCCACCGGCTGCTGCAGCTCCTGCCCGACGTGGCGCCCGAGGCGCGCGCCGCGGCCGCCGACCGGCTGCTGGACCGGGAGCGCGACCTCTCCATCGAGCAGCGGCGCGAGATGGCGTCCGCGGCGCTCGGCGTGCTGAACGATCCGCGCTTCGCCGAGGTGTTCGGCCCCGGCTCCCGCGCCGAGGCGGCGGTGGCGGGGCGCGCGCCGGAGCTGCCGGGCGGGTTGGCGATCTCCGGCCGCGTCGACCGAATGGTGGTGACGCCCGAGCGCGTGCTGGTGGTCGACTTCAAGACCAACCGCCCGAGCCCCGATCGGATCGAGCAGGCCGACCCCGCCTACCTCGTGCAGATGGCGGTCTATGTCGCCGTGCTGCGCGCGATCTTCCCCGGGCGGCGGGTGGAGGCGGCGCTGGTGTGGACGGACGGGCCCAAGCTGATGCCGGTTCCAGAGAATGTGATCGCCTCCAAGCTCGTGGAGCTGAAGCGGCTCCGTTGAATGCGAGCGAGTCGCAGCTTACATCTGCGCGCTGACGAAGCGGCCCCGCCGCCCCCTGGAGACATCCCCATGGCCACGGTCAAGGTCACCGACGACAGCTTCGACGCCGACGTGCTGCAGTCCTCCAAGCCCGTGCTGGTGGACTTCTGGGCGGAGTGGTGCGGCCCCTGCAAGCAGATCGGCCCGGCGCTCGACCAGATCGCCGAGGAGCTGTCGGACTCCGTCACCGTCGCCAAGGTCAACATCGACGAGAACCCGATGATCCCGTCGCGCTTCGGCGTGCGCGGCATCCCGACGCTCGTGCTGGTGCGCGACGGGCAGGTGGCCTCGATGAAGGTCGGCGCCATGCCCAAGTCCAAGATCCTGGAGTGGCTGGGCGAGGCGGGCGTCAAGGCCGCCTGAACCCCGTCGGTCGCGCCGCGGTTCGCCCACGGCGCGACCGTTGCACCCCCCTGGCGCGAAGTCCCGGCATGGGACGCGTGTCGAGGGGATGAACAGATGGCGATCGCCAAGTTCCAGGTCGTGGACGCCCGGGGTGAGCCCGTCGGCGACCGCGTGAAGCGCCTGATGGCCGAAGCGCGCGACGCCGCGCGCGAGCAGGTCGTCGAGCTCGAGGCGGCGCTGGCGCGCGCCACCCTCCTCGCCACGGAGATCGCCTCGGGCGGAGACGCCTACCCGGCCGGCGTGCGCGACGTGTGCGAGCGGCTCGCCGCCGAGGTCGAGTCACGTTCGCAGCAGATCGCGGCGATCTCGCGCAACGGCTCTCGCCTGGTGAACTGACGGTCGCGCCGGCCCGCGGCGAGGCGCGGCGGAACTCCCGCCCAAGCTTCGCCTTATCTCGCCGGC
>JASLDZ010000469.1 GCA_030151985.1 Caulobacteraceae bacterium
GCGCGAGCACCTGCGCCTGACGGGCACCAAGAAGGGCTGCGACCACGGCCAGTGCGGCGCCTGCACCGTCATCGTGGAGGGGCGGCGGATCAACGCCTGCCTGACGCTGGCGGTGATGCACGACGGCGACCGCGTCACCACGATCGAGGGGCTGGGCTCGCCCGAGCGTCTCCACCCCCTGCAGGCGGCCTTCGTGAAGCACGACGGCTACCAGTGCGGCTACTGCACGCCGGGGCAGATCTGCTCGGCGGCGGCGGTGCTCGACGAGGTGGAGCGGGGCGTGCCCAGCCACGTCACCGCCGACCTGACCGCGGCGCCGACGCTCGACGTGACCGAGCTGCGCGAGCGGATGAGCGGCAACATCTGCCGCTGCGGCGCCTACTCGAACATCGTGGACGCGGTGATGGACGTGGCCGAGGCCCAAGCCCGCGCCGGTGCGGAGGTCGCGGCGTGAAGGCCTTCACCTACGAACGGGTGCGCACCCCGCGCGAGGCCGCCGCGGCGGCGGCCGGTCGCCCCGACACCAAGTTCATCGCCGGCGGCACCAACCTCCTCGACCTGATGAAGCTGCAGATCGAGGCGCCGCAGCACCTGGTCGACGTCAACCACACCGGGCTGGACCGCATCGAGCCGACCCCCGACGGCGGGCTGAGGATCGGGGCCCTGGTGCGCAACACCGACCTCGCGGCCGACGCCCGCGTGCGCAAGGACTACGCGGTGCTGAGCCGCGCGCTGCTGTCCGGCGCGTCGGGCCAGCTGCGCAATAAGGCGACCACGGCGGGCAACCTCCTGCAGCGCACCCGCTGCCCCTACTTCTACGACACCACCAAGCCCTGCAACAAACGCGAGCCCGGCTCGGGCTGCTCGGCCATCGGCGGGTTCGAGCGCAACCTGGCGGTCGTCGGCGTCAGCGAAGCCTGCATCGCCACCCACCCCAGCGACATGGCCGTCGCCATGCGCGTGCTGGACGCCTCGGTCGAGACGGTGACGCCCGACGGCGCCGCCCGCGTCATCCCCATCGCCGACCTGCACCGCCTACCGGGCGACACCCCACAGGTGGAGACCACGCTCAAGCCCGGCGAGTTCATCACCGCCGTCACCCTGCCCAAGCCCGTCGGCGGCAGGCAGACCTACCGCAAGGTGCGCGACCGGGCCTCCTACGCCTTCGCCCTGATCTCGGTGGCGGCGGTTCAGGGGGCGGACGGCCGCTCGCGCTTCGCCTTCGGCGGGCTGGCGCACAAGCCCTGGCGGGTCGAGGCCGCGGAGGCGCACGCCGACCGGGGCGCCAAGGCGGTGGCCGAGGGCGTGCTCGCCGGCGCCCGCACCACGGCGCAGAACGCCTTCAAGCTCGCGCTGGTCGAACGCACCCTCGGCGGCGTCATGACGGAGCTGCGCGCGTGAAGTTCGACACTCCCGCCACCACCAACCCGATCGACCGGCTGAGGGTCGTGGGCGTGCCCCACGACCGCATCGACGGGCCGCTGAAGACCACGGGCCGCGCGCGCTACGCCTACGAGCGCCACGACGTCGCGCCCGACGCCGCCTACGGCGTCATCCTGGGCTCGGCCATCGCCAAGGGTCGGATCACCGCGATCGACACCGCGGCCGCGCGCCGCGCGCCGGGCGTGCTCGCCGTCGTCACCCACGAGAACGCGGGCAAGGTCGAGAAGGCCGACGCGATCACCGCCCGGCTGATGGGCGGCCCGGAGATCGAGCACTACGACCAGGCGATCGCCGTCGTCGTGGCCGAGACCTTCGAGCAGGCCCGCGCCGGCGCCAAGCTGATCCAGGTGACCTACGCGCGTGAGCCGGGGCGCTTCGACCTCGCCAAGGCCAAGGACGACGCGGTCAAGCCAAAGCCCGGCTTCGGCGGCGAGGCCGACACGGCGAGGGGCGACTTCGACGCCGCCTTCGCCCGCGCGCCGGTGAAGGTCGACCGGACCTACACGACCCCTGACCAGAGCCACATGCACATGGAGCCGCACGCCACCACCGCCGCGTGGAAGGACGGCAAGCTGACGCTGTGGACCTCCAACCAGATGATCGCCTGGTCCGTGCGCGACCTGTCGCAGATCCTGGGCGTGGAGAAGGAGGACATCCACGTGATGTCGCCCTTCGTGGGCGGCGGCTTCGGCTCCAAGCTGTGGGTGCGGTCGGACGCGGTGATGGCCGCGCTCGGCTCCCGCGCCCTTGGCGGGCGGCCCGTCAAGGTGATGCTCGCGCGTCCGCAGGTGATGAACAACACGACCCACCGGCCCGCCACCATCCAGCGGCTGCGGCTGGGCGCCGAGCCCGACGGTCGGCTCGTCGCCATCGCGCACGAGACCTGGTCGGGGGACCTGCCGGGGGGCCAGCCGGAGACCGCGGCCAACCAGACGCGCCTGCTCTACGCGGGCGAGAACCGCCTCACCGCCACCCGGCTCGCCACCCTGGACCTGCCCGAGGGCAACGCCATGCGCGCGCCCGGCGAGGCGGTGGGCCTCCTGGCGCTCGAGCAGGCGATGGACGAGCTGGCCGAGGCGCTGGGCATGGACCCCGTCCAGCTCCGCATCCGCAACGACACCCAGGTGGACCCTGAGAAGCCGGAGCGCCCCTTCTCGCACCGCGACCTCGTGGGCTGCCTGAAGCGGGGCGCCGACGCCTTCGGCTGGAACCGGCGCAACCCCAAGCCTGGACAGGTGCGCGACGGGCGCTGGCTCGTGGGCATGGGCATGGCCGCGGCCTTTCGCGACAACCTCACCCAGACCTCGGGCGCCCGGGTGACGCTGAGCTCGGACGGGGCGGTGACGGTCGAGACCGACATGACCGACATCGGCACCGGCAGCTACACTATCATCGCCCAGACCGCCGCCGAGATGATGGGCGTGCCGATCGAGCGGGTGACGGTGCGCCTCGGCGACTCGTCCTTCCCGGAGTCCGCAGGCTCGGGCGGCCAGTGGGGCGGCAACAGCTCGACCGCGGGCGTCTACGCCGCCTGTTGCGCGCTGCGCGAGGAGGTGGCCAAGCGGCTCGGCTTCAACGAACAGGACGCGGTGTTCGAGGACGGCCGGGTGACCGGCGGCGGCCGCAGCCTGCCCCTGGGCGACGCCGCCAAGTCCGGCCCCCTCACCGTCGAGGACAAGCTGGAGTACGGCGACCTGAGCGAAAGGTACGCCCAATCCACCTTCGGCGCGCACTTCGTGGAGGTCGGCGTGGACGCGGACACGGGCGAGGTCCGCGTGCGCCGCATGCTGGGCGCCTTCGCCTCGGGCCGCATCCTCAACCCCAAGTCCGCCCGCAGCCAGGTGATCGGCGCCATGACCATGGGCGTCGGCGCGGCGCTGATGGAGGAGGCGGTGGTCGACAAGCGCCTCGGCTACTTCGTCAACCACGACATGGCCGAGTACCACGTGCCCGTGCACGCCGACATCCCGCACCAGCAAGTCATCTTTCTCGACGAGGTGGACGACAAATCCTCGCCCATGAAGGCCAAGGGCGTGGGCGAGCTCGGGCTGTGCGGCTGCGGGGCGGCGGTGGCCAACGCCATCTACAACGCCACCGGCGTGCGCGTGCGCGAGTACCCGCTGACGCTCGACAAGATCCTTCCCGGCCTGCCCGACGCCGCATGACGTTCCAGCAGGGCCTGGCGCTCGGCGTCATCGGGGGCGCGGTCGCGCTGTTCGCGTGGGGGCGGTTCCGCTACGACATCGTGGCGCTCGGCGCGCTGCTCGTGGGCCTGCTCACCGGGCTGGTGCCGGCCAAGGCGGCGTTCAGCGGCTTCACCAGCGATGTGGTCGTCATTATCGCCACCGCGCTGGTGGTCAGCGCCGCCATCGCCCGCTCCGGCGTGATCGAGGTGGCGCTGGCGCCGCTGCTCTCGCGCCTGAAGACGCCGGCCACGCAGGCGCCGGCGCTGGCGGCGGCCACGGGGCTGCTCTCGATGCCGACCAAGAACGTGGGCGCGCTGGCGATCCTGATGCCGGTGGCGCTGCAGCTCGCCCGGCGCACCGGGACCTCGCCGTCGTCGCTCCTGATGCCGATGTCGTTCATGTCGCTGCTGGGCGGCCTCGTCACCCTGGTCGGCACCTCGACCAACATCATCGTGAGCCAGGTGCGCGAGGAGACGCTCGGCAAGCCGTTCGAGATGTTCGACTTCGCGCCCGTGGGGCTGACGCTGGCCGCGATCGGCTTCGTGTTCGTGGCGTTCGGCTGGCGGCTCCTGCCCCGCGACCGGCAGGGGGCGGCGGGCATGGACGAGGCGGTCGCCGGCGGCGCCTACTCCACCGAGGCCACCGTTCCCCAGGACTGGCCGGAGTCGCTGGCGACGATCTCCGACCTCAAGCTCTCCGGCGACAGCGTGAAGCTGACCGCGCTGATCACCGTGCGGGAGCGCCGCGCCAAGCTCCTGCCCGACGCGCGCATCCAGCCGGGCGACGTGCTGGTGCTGGAGGGCGAGGAGGAGAACCTCGACCGCCTGTTCGCCCGCGTGCCCCTGCGCCCCGCGCGGCAGGGCGAGGAGGTCGAGAAGTCGGAGGCCAGCGAGGAGATGCGCTCCGTCGAAACCGTCATCCAGACCGACTCGGTGCTGGTGGGCGCCTCGGCGCACCGGATGCGGCTGCGCGACGAGTACGGCGTCAGCCTGCTCGCCGTCCGGCGCGACGGCGAGCGCTTCGCCGACCGGCTGCGCGACATCACCTTGCGCGCGGGCGACGTGCTGGTGCTGCAGGCGGGGGAGCGGGCGCTGCCGGGGGCCATGAAGACCCTAGGGGTGCTGCCCTTGGCGGAACGCACGGTGCGGCTGGGCGGCGCCAAGCGACGCTACAGCCCGCTGATCATCCTGGCCGTCGCGATGGTGCTGGTGGCGTTCAAGGTGACGCCGGTGGCGACGGCCTTCTTCGGCGCGGCCGTGGTGATCATCGCGACCGGCGGCCTGTCGATGCGCGAGGCCTACGGCTCGCTGGAAGGGCAGGTGCTGGTGCTGATCGGCGCGCTCACCCCCCTCAGCGAGGCGGTGCGCCACACCGGCGCGACCGACCTGATCGCCGGAGGCCTCGCGCAGGCGCTGCACGGCGCGCCGGCCCTGCTGTCGCTGGGCGCGCTGATGGTGACGGCGATGGCGTGCTCGCCGTTCCTGCACAACGCGCCGACGGTGCTGGTGCTGGGGCCGATCGGCGTGGCCCTGGCGCAGCGCCTGCACCTGAACGCCGACCCATTCCTGATGGCCGTGGCGACGGGCGCGGGATGCGACTTCCTCACGCCGATCGGACACCAGTGCAACACGCTGGTGATGGGGCCGGGAGGCTACAGGTTCAGCGACTACTGGCGGCTGGGGCTGCCGCTGTCGGTGCTGGTGATCGCGCTGGGAACGCCGCTGATCGCGATGGTGTGGCCGCTCGCCGCCCGCTGAGCGGCGAGGGCCCTCAGCCCTCGACCTTGACCACGCCCCGGCGGATCTGGTCGAGTTCGATCGACTCGTACAGCGCCTGGAAGTTGCCCGCGCCGAAGCCGGCGTTGCCCTTGCGCTGGATGATCTCGAAGAAGATCGGCCCGAACAGGTTCTCGGTGAAGATCTGCAGCAGGATCCCCTCGTCGCCCACCGAGCCGTCGATCAGGATGCGGTTCTGGCGCAGCCGCTCCACGTCCTCGCCGTGGCCCGGCACGCGGGCGTCGACCAGCTCGTAGTAGGTGTCGATGGTGTCCTGCAGCTTGACGCCCCGCCGGCGCAGCTTCTCGACGGTGCCGAAGATGTCGTCGGTGGTCAGCGCCAGGTGCTGGATGCCCTCGCCGTTGTAGAGGCGGATGAACTCCTCGATCTGGCTGTGCTCGTCCTGGCTCTCGTTCAGCGGGATGCGGATCGCCTGGTCGGGCGCGATCATCGCCTGGCTGAACAGGCCCGTCGCCTTGCCCTT
>JASLDZ010000483.1 GCA_030151985.1 Caulobacteraceae bacterium
CGGTCGGGCGAGGCGGCGAGCGCGCGGGCCTCCTCCGCCGTCAGCCCCAGCCGGTTCAGCCCCGTGTCGATCATCAGCGCGGCGTGGCCCCCGCCGGCCCCGCCGAACGCCGCCACCTGGTCGAGCGTGTTCAGCACCGGCGACAGCCTGGCCGCCGCGAAGCTCGGGGCGTCGTCATAGCCGCAGCCGTCCAGCACGTAGACCGTCGGGCCGAACCCCAGCGCCCGCCGCAGCGCGAACCCCTCGGACGCGCGGGCGACGAAGAAGGTCGAGGCGCCCTCCGCCCGCAGCCGCCAAGCGACCTCGGCGGCCCCCAGCCCGTACCCATCCGCCTTCACCACCGGCGCGACCTCGGCCCCGCCCGCCTGCGCCCGCAGCGTGGCGTAGTTGGCGGCGAGCGCGTCGAGGTCGACGGTGAGGACGGACACGGCTTCGCTCTTACGCGGTCGGGTCCACGACCTCTAGCTCGGGGAAGAGGCCGCGCATGTGGGCGACGTTCCACGTCACGAGCCGGCGCAGGCCGTGCTGCACCGCCGCCTCGCCGATCAGGCGGTCGTACAGGCGCGGGCCCACGCCGCCCGCGAGCGCATAGGCGCGGACGACGTCGAACGTTTGCGCGGGCGACAGGCCGACCAGCACGGTCGCGGCCGCGAGGCTCTCCACCGCCGCCCATGCCTCCTGCGCGGACCACTGGAAGGGAGCGCCGGCGCTGCGGCGGGTCAGGGTCGAGTAGGTCTCGGCGAACGAGTGGGCGGCCACCGCGAAGCTGCGCGGGGGGCGCCCGGCGATCAGCGAGAGCGACGCCTCGTGATGCTCGTGAGCCTCCGCCACCGCGGCGATAAGGACGTTGCTGTCGAGCAGGGCGTCGGGCGCGCTCACGCCCGGCCGGCCGCCCGGTCGTCGTCGAGCGCCGCGTTCGCTTCCGACAGCGTGACCCGCGCCCCGCCGGCCGGCTTGACCAGCAGGCCGCCCTTGCGGACCAGCCCGGCGGGCGCCGCTCGCGCATCCTGGGGCTGGTAGGCGCGCAGGGCTTCCTCGACCACCTGCGTGGCCGTCATGCCCGTGCGGGCGGCGATCGTCGCGACACGCTCGCGGGCGAACCGCGAACGGATGTTCAGCTGGGACGGGCGGGCGGCGGCCATGCGCGATAATAACCTGCCGAGGTCATCGGGGCTAGCCGCGTCGGCCATGAGGCTAGCCGCTGCGGGCGGCCTGACCCCGATCTTGTGTAGCGCTTCAATGCGGCTGGTAGCGGTCGTCGCGCGCCAGGTTGCCGAACTTGGTCAGGTCGGCGTTGAAGCTGAGCTTCACCGTGCCGATCGGGCCGTGGCGCTGCTTGCCGATCACGACTTCGGCCACACCCGCGAGCCGGTCGAGGTCCTCCTGCCACTGCAGGTGCTCGGGCGTGCCCTCCTTGGGCTCCATGCGGCCGAGGTAGTAGCTCTCGCGGTAGACGAACATCACCACGTCGGCGTCCTGCTCGATCGAGCCGGATTCGCGCAGGTCGCTGAGCTGGGGCTTCTTGTCCTCGCGGTTCTCGACCTGGCGGGAGAGCTGGCTTAGCGCGATCACCGGCACCGCCAGCTCCTTCGCCAGCGCCTTCAGGCCCTGGGTGATCATGGAGACCTCCTGCACCCGGTTGTCGCCCTTGGAGCCGTCGGTGGTGACGAGCTGCAGGTAGTCGACCACGATCAGGTCCAGCCCCACCGACCGCTTCAGCCGGCGTGCGCGGGCGGTCAGCTTGGCGATGGAGAGGCCGCCGGTGGCGTCGATGTGCAGCGGGCTGTCCTGCACCTCCACCGCCGCGTCGCGGACCCGGTAGTATTCCGAGTTGTCGATCTCGCCCTTGCGCAGCCGGTCGGAGCTGACGCCCGAGACGTCGGCCAGGAGACGGGTGGCGAGCTGTTCGGCGCTCATTTCCAAGGAGAAGAAGGCGACCACGCCGCCCGACGACGTGCGGCGCGAGCCGTCCTGCGCGATCTCGTAGGAGTAGGCCTTGGCCACGCTGAAGGCGATGTTGGTCGCCAGCGCCGTCTTCCCCATGGAGGGCCGCCCCGCCAGGATCACGAGGTCGGACGGGTGCAGGCCGCCGAGCTGGCGGTCGAGGTCGATGAGGCCTGTGGACAAGCCGGCCAGCCCGCCCTCGCGGTCCTTGGCCTCGCTGATGGTCTCCACCGCCCCCGCCAGGGCGTTGGCGAAGGTCTGGAAGCCCTGGGAGGCGCCGCCCGTCTCGGCCAGCGAGTAGAGCTGCTGCTCGGCCGTCTCGATCTGCTCGCGCGCCTCGGTCTCGTGGTCGCCGCCGGCGGAGACGGCGATCTCGCCGCCGATGCGGATCAGGTCGCGGCGCAGCGCCAGGTCGTAGATCACCCGCGCGTAGTCCGGCGCGTTCGCGGCCGGCGGCGCGCGGTCGACGAGGTCGGCGAGGTAGCGCAGGCCGCCCAGCGCCTCGAACGCCGCGTCGTTCCTGAACCGCTCCATCAGGACGATCGGCTCGGCGAGCTGGCCCTTTCGGATGTGCTCCTCCATCGCCTGGAACAGGCGCTGGTGGAACGGCTCGTGGAAGTGACGCGCCGAGAGGCGGTCGGTCAGCCGCTCGTAGGCGGCGTTGTCGAACAGCACGGCGCCGAGCAGCGCCTGCTCGGCCTCGATGTTGCTGGGCAGCTGGGCCAGCGGCTCGACGGGGGAGGCGGCGGCGAAGTCGTGGGTCGGCGCGGTCATCGCCGTTCACCTATCAGGCCCGGGCCGCGCGGGCCTGCGGCGCGTTGCCCCCGTCCACAACCTTGAGCGCCGGCTGTGGACGGGGCGCAGCCGCCCTACCAGCCGAGGCTCAGCCGCCCGTACAGGTAGCGGCCGTTGAAGCCGTACGGCGAGAAGCTGGAGAAGCTCACGATCCCGGTGGTGTTGACCAGCGCCGGCGAGGCCTTGGGGTAGGCGTCGCCCAGGTTGCTGACCCCCAGCGCCAGGGTCACGCCGTGCGGCAGCTTGTAGCGGCCCTCCACGTCCACGATCAGGGCGCTGCCCGTGGCGTAGTCGAGCGAGGGCGTGGTCTGCGGCACCAGCACGCTGCCGTACCAGGTGCCCCGCAGCGTCGTCCCGATCGGACCGTAGGACCAGTCCACCGAGCCGGTGTACTTCTGCTGCGGCGTGCCCTTCTCCAGCGTCAGCACGTTCACCCGCGAGAACAGGGCCGGCGGGACCGCCAGCGCCGACACCTGCGAGGTGGACGGCACCTTGGTGACGTCGGTGTGGTTGATGTTGGCCGCCAGCGTCACGTCGATGCGGCCGTAGTCCTGCGTCGTCTTGTGGTAGCGGCCCACCACGTCGACGCCCTCGGTTCGGGTGTTCACGCCGTTGATGAAGAAGCGCGCGCCCTGCACCTGGGTGTTGGTCCCGGGCGGGTTCAGGAGCGCGTAGATCTGGTTCTGGGTCAGCGTGCCGCCGGTCGCCACGCCCGTCAGCGTCTCCGAGAGCACGATGCGGTCGTTGACGTAGATGCGGTAGGCGTCGACCGTCGCCTCGAACGGCCCGTGGTGGAAGACCACGCCCGCCGAGTAGTTGGTCGACTGCTCGGGCCTCAGCTGCGTGCCGCCCAGCGCCGCCGCCGTCGCGCTCGTCGCCGGGAAGGTGCCCGCCAGCACGATCTGCGACACCCCGTTGATGACGAGCTGGTTGGACGCGGTCGAGGTGAAGAACTGCTGCTGCAGCGAGGGCGCGCGGAAGCCCGAGGAGACCGCGCCGCGCACCGCGAAGGCGTCCGTCAGGTCGTAGCGCGCGGCCACCTTGCCGGTGCCGGTGGAGCCGAAGTCCGAATAGTCCTCGTAGCGCGCCGCCAGGTCCACATCGAGGCGGCTCGTCACCTGGTTGTCGAGGTCGACGTAGAGGCTGCCCGCGTCGCGGCTCACGTCCAGCACGTTGGAGGGCTGGAGGCCGCCGAAGCCCTGCGCGCCCGCCCCCGCCGCCGCCGTGCCGCCCGTGCCGAACACGTAG
>JASLDZ010000032.1 GCA_030151985.1 Caulobacteraceae bacterium
TGGTCGGAGGAGACCGACGGCGTGATCCTGGCGGTGCGCTGGCGGCTGGAGGGGTCCACCGCCCGCGGCGGGGTGCTCGGCGACTGCCCGGCGGGGCGTCCCGCGCTGATGATGGGGATCACCCACATGCGCTTCGTGGGCGGGGTGATCGTCGAGGAGTGGATGATCTTCGACGAGGTGGGCGTGCTCGCGGGCGCGCTGCGGTCATGAGCGGCTTCGGCTTCGACCCGGCCGAGCAGGCGCCCTGGGACGCCGACCCGCAGGTGCTCTCGCCCGTAGGCCGCACGGTGGAGGACCTCCTCGCCGAGTGGCCTCGCCGACAGGCGTTGGGCGACGGGTTCGAGCCCGTCTACAGCGACATCGTCGACTACATCCTGCGCTGCACCCACCGCATCTGGGAGCAGAAGAATGTCGGGCTGTGCCGCACGCACTACGCCGACAGCTGCGTCATGCACACGCTGAACGGCCCGGCGAGCGGGCTGGACGCGGTGGTTCAGGGCACGGTCGGGGCGCTGGCCGCCTACGCGGACCGGATCGTCGTGGGCGAGGACGTGATCTGGAGCCAGGACGCGCCCGGCCTCTACCACTCCAGCCACCGGATCATGAGCCGCTCGACGCACGCGGGCGACGACCCTCAGTTCGGCCCGGCCACCGGCCGGGTGCAGGGCGCGGTCACCGTCGCCGACTGCCTGGTCCGCGACAACCTGATCGTCGAGGAGTGGCTGGTGCGCGACAACGCCCGCGCCGCCCTCCAGCTCGGCCTCGATCCGTGGGCGCTGGCGCAGGCGCAGGCCGCGGCCGACGCCGAGGGCGACCCCGCCCGCCACCGATGGCGCGCCGACTGGATCGCCGCCGTGCGCGACGCCTCGCCCGTGCTCCCGCCGGAGGACCATCCCGCGCGACGCCCGGCCGAGGCGCTGTTCACGGCGCTGGCCGACGACCTCTACGGCGAGGCGGCGCAGGCCTGTTCGCCGGCGGTCGAGGTGCGCTGGCCCACCAACCGGCGGGGCTGGGGCAGGGGCGCGTGGATCGGCTGCCTGATGCAGCTGCGCGCCCTGCTGCATCGCGCCCGGTTCCGCCTCGACCACTGGTGCGCGCGGCCGCTGCCGGGTGGCGACGTCGCGGTGGCGCTGCGCTGGTCGCTCGCCGGCGTGCACGGCGGCGTGGGCGCGTGGGGGCCGCCGACCGGACGCGACGTCCTGGTGCTCGCCGTCAGCCACTACCGGCTGCGCGCTGGGCTGATCGTGGAGGACTGCACGGTGTTCGACGAACTGGCGGTGCTGCGGCAGGTGGCGGGCGGCCTGGGCGGCGCGGGGGCGAGGTCGCCGGCTCCGGCTCCCGCCGCGGTCGAACGCAGCGGCGGGGCGCAGCCATGAGCCCGGTGGAGACCTTGGCCGCCCTGTCGCGGGGCGATCCCGCCGCCGCGCGCGGTCTCCTCCCCGCCGTGCGCGCGCACGCGTTCGGGGCGGAGGCGTTCGGGCCGGAGGCCGCGGTGGCGCTGTTCGCGCGCGGAAGGGCGCCGCTGTCCGCCTCGCCCGACGGGCTCGCCTGCGCCGAGGCGGCGGCGGTGTTCGACGTCGATCCGCAGGGGGTGGAGCACGCCTGGGTCGCCGACGCGCACCCGGGCGGCCTGTCGCGCCTCTGGCGGCTGGGCGAGGGCGCGACCGACGTGCTGGAGGCCGAGCCGCCGCTCGCCTTCGCCTCCGACCCGTTCCTGGACCAGGTCCGCAGCGCCTGGGCGTTCCGGCCGGAGGATCATCCCGCGCTGGACCCCGGCGCCGTCGAGGCGTTGCGCGAGGCCGCGGAACGGGCGGCGCTCGGCCCCGACGCCGACGCCCCCGTGGCGGGGGGGCGCGCCTTCGTGGTCCGCGCCTTCAGCGTCGCCGACCGGGGCGCGGCCCTCCTGGCGGTGGCCGGGCTCGCCCCCGGCGAGCCGCGCCTGGCGGCCGCGCGATTCCGCATCGCCGGGGGCGGGCTGGCGCACCTGCGGCTGGTGTGGGACGCCGACCGCGCCGTGGCGGCCCGCCCGCGGCTCTAGACACCCGCCGCCGTCTGCGGTGTGACGTTTCGGACACGGCTTCGCCTTATCGTCGCTGATCCCTGCCGAAGCCGATTGCATTCGCAGTCATTCGCCGCATAGCCTCGCCTCAAGCAGAAAACCTTAGGGGGAACGGGCATGGGCGGGCATCGGACTCGAGCAAGATCGGGCCGCGCCGCCCTGCTGACGGCCGCGGCGGTGGTTGCGTTGGCGTCCGCGGCCCAGGCGCAGGTCGCCGCCCCCGCGCCGTCTCCCGCCGAGGCCGCTCCCCCCGCCGCCGACACCCAGGTGGGCGAGGTGGTCGTGACCGCGCAGCGCCGGGCCGAGAACCTGCAGTCCGTGCCGCTGTCGGTGGTCGCCGTCTCCGGCGCGGAGCTGCGCAACCAGGACATCAACGACGTCAGCCGGCTGGAGCAGGTGGTGCCGGGCCTGCGGCTGGGTCGTTCGGGCGCGGCGGAGCGGCCGGCGATCCGCGGCGTCTACACCGAAGCGATCGGCATCAACTCCGACCCGCGCATCGGCTTCTACATCGACGAGGTCTACCAGTCGCGTCCGCAGCAGACGAGCGCCAGCCTGGTCGACCTCGAGCGGGTCGAGGTGCAGAAGGGGCCGCAGGGCACGCTGTTCGGCCGCAACAGCTATGGCGGCAACATTGCGCTGACCACCGCCACGCCCAAGGACAAGGTCGAGGGCGGGCTGGACGTGACGGTCGGCGACTACCGCCGGGTGCGGGTCGAGGGCTACTACAACCAGCCGATCGCGCCCGGCCTGGACGGTCGCATCGCCGTCGAATACGAGCGCCACGACGGCTATCTGGAAAGTTCGGTCAATCCGAAGGCTGACCTCCAGGACAAGGACGAGTATTACGTCCGCGGCTCGCTGAAGTGGACGCCGCCGCAGCTGGACAACCGACTGGAAGTCTTGCTGCACGCCTCCTACTACAAGCGCGACGACAACGGCTTCAACTCGGTGAACGGCAAGGTGATCGGCGTGGCGGAGGACCCGCGCCTGGTGGTCGCGCCGGGGGGAACCGCCACCTTCAACGGCGTGCCCTTCACCTTCGCCAACGGCTACAACGGCCTGAACGTCGGCACGGGCACGCTCTACGGCTACACCAACGCCGTGCGCGACGGCATCCCGGACGTGAACGGCGCCGACATCGGCATCCCGATCCCCGGCAAGTACAAGTCGGTCTACGACGCGGTCCCGAGCGAGAAGCTGGAGCAGCAGCAGTACAGCGGCGCGGTCAGCTACGACCTGAACCCGTGGATGCGGCTGCGCTCGATCACCGCCTACACCAAGTTCTCGACCGTGAACGGCGGCGATGGCGACGGCACGCCGCTGCCGGTGCTCTACTACGTCTCGGGCACGGACGCGGAGACCTTCTCGCAGGAGTTCCAGGTCCAGTCGAACCATCGCGGGCCGCTGCAGTACACGGTCGGCGGCTTCTACCTCTACGACAAGGACGAGGACGGCACGAACAACTACTATCTGAACCGCACCTACACCACGGGGAACGCCGCCGCACTGGGGCTGCCGACCTACTACGGCGCGACCGGCGGCTGCCAGTTCCGCTACGCCACCACCTCGGCCTGCAACCTGAACTACGCCAGCGGCAACCTGTACGACTTCCCGCTGGCCGACGCGGCGCGCACGCAGTCCTACGCGGCCTATGCGCAGGCGTCCTACACCTTGTTCGACAAGCTGACCTTCACCGGCGGGGCGCGCTACACGATCGACCACAAGGTCTACAAGTCGACGGTGCAGAACGACTACGTCTCGTCGTACCTGAAGTCGCAGGGCGCGAGCGCGGCAGCCCAGGCCAACTCCTACGCCGTGTTCCCCGGCTTCACCGACTCGTTCAACGAGACGTGCGGCGGCTACACGCCGCTGGGCTACTCCACCGGCGGAAGCAATCAGGCGCTGGGCCAGGTGCCGGACTACTTCAAGACCGCCTGCGGCGTGCGCACCTTCGAGTTCGCCACCTACCGGCTGGCGGTCGACTACAAGCTGACGTCGCAGAACCTGGTCTACGCCAGCTTCAACACCGGACGACACTCGGGCGGCTTCGGCGCCAGCGTGTTCGCCGCCACCGCGCCGGGCGGCAGCTTCAGCACCTTCAACTCCGAAGGGGTGGAGGCGTGGGAGGTCGGCTCCAAGAACCGCTTCTTCGACGGCCGCCTGCAGGTGAACGTCGACGCCTTCTACAACAACTACACGCACCTGCAGCAGCAGGGCACGCAGTTCATCAACAACACCAACGTCACGACCATCTTCAACATCGGCTCGGAGCATGCGCCCGGCGCCGACCTGGAGGTGATCGCCAAGCC
>JASLDZ010000118.1 GCA_030151985.1 Caulobacteraceae bacterium
CCCGGCGCGAAGCGGCCTCCGGCGCCAGGGCGGCCAGGGTGCGCTCGAACACCTCCTGCAGGGCGGCGGCGGTCTCGGGCGTGGGCGCGACGCCCTCGCGGGCGGCGACCTCGGCGGCGGCGGCGAGCGCGGCCAAGCGCGCGGCGCCGACGTTGTGGCTCATCGACTTCAACGCGTGCGCGCCCTCGGCCGCCTCGCGCGCGTCGCCGGCGGCCGCGGCCCGGGCCACGCGATCGACGCAGGCGGGCGCGTTGTCGATGTAGAGCTTGCGCACCCGCTCGACGAAGCCCGCCGGCGCGCCGGCGGCGAACGCCTGGAGCTGCTCCACCGCCACGGGATCGATCAGCGGCAGCTCCGCGCTGGCGGCGGGCGTCGCGGCGAGCGGCTTGGGCGTAACGTCGGCCTGCAGGAAGGGCGACAGCGCGGCGGCGAGGTCGGCCAGGGTGAAGGGCTTGTGCAGCGTGCCGTCCATGCCCGCCTCGCGCCACGCCTCGGCGGCGGGGCCCATGACGTGGGCGGTGAGGCAGACGATCGGGGTGCGCGCGACCGCTCCGTCGAGCGCGCGGACCTCGCGGGCGGCGGCGTAGCCGTCGAGCACCGGCATGGACCCGTCCATCAGCACGAGGTCGAACGGGCGCTCGCCCGCTTCGGCCACGAGCGCGTCCACCGCCTGTCGGCCGTCCTCCACCACCTCGGGCGCAATGCCGAGGCGGGCGAGCGCCTCGATGGCGACCTCGCGATTCACGGCGCTGTCGTCGGCGACCAGCACGCGGGCGGTGGAGAAGGTGGGGTGGGTCTCGGCGGCCTCGCGGGCCTTCTCCTGCGGCGAGGTCACCCGCTCGCCCGCCGCCGCCTGGCGCAGGATGGCGTAGAGGTCGGCGCGCCGGAACGGCTGCAGCAGCACCGCCTGGGCCAGGCCCTGCGCCACCCGCGCCGGGCCCTCGGGATCTGAGTAGGCGGCCAGGCACACGCGGGCCGTCGACGCCGGCGCCTCGACCAGGCCTGCGGGATCGCCGAGCACCAGGCCCGGTTCGGCGCCCTCGCTTGCGCCCCAGCACGCCAGGTGGCGCAGAAGCGCGCGCCGGCTCGCCACCCCCGCGACGCGCAAGGCGACGACAAGCCCCTCCACCTGTCCGGGCGCGGCGGCGGAGGGCTCGATCAGGGGCGCGGGCAGGTCGAAGGCGAAGCAGGAGCCTCGGCCCACCGTCGAGGTCACCGTGAACCGGCCGCCCATGGCCTCGACCAGCCGCTTGCAGATGTTGAGCCCCAGCCCCGTGCCCCCGAACTTGCGCGTGGTCGACTGGTCGGCTTGGGTGAAGGCGTCGAACAGCGAGGGGATCTTGTCGGCGGGGATGCCGACGCCCGTGTCGCGCACCGCGATCCACACGGCGTCGGCTCCGCGCGGCTCGACCTCCACCAGCACGCCGCCGGTCTCGGTGAACTTCAGCGCGTTGTTGATGAGGTTGGTGACGACCTGGCGCACCCGGGTGGGATCGCCCGCCACGCGGGCGGGCACGGCGGGGTCGACAAAGGCGGCGAGGTCGAGCCCCTTGGCCGCCGCCCGCTCCCAGAACAGGCTCAGCACGTCCTCCACCGTCTCGGCGAGGTCGATGGAGCCCGCCTCCAGCTCCAGCTTGCCCGCCTCGATCTTCGACACGTCCAGGATGTCGTTGATGATGGAGATCAGGTTCTTCCCCGACTTGGCGATCACCTCGGCGAAGCGGCGCGGCTTGGGGGCGAGGCCGGCGGTGGCCAGCATCTCGGCCATGACCATGACGCCGTTCATGGGCGTCCTGATCTCGTGGCTCATGGCGGCCAGGAAGTCGCTCTTGGCGCGGTTGGCGTCCTCGGCCAGGCCCTTGGCGACGTTGAGTTCGGCGGTGCGGGCGGCGACCTCGTCCTCCAGCCCCTCGACGTGGGCGGCGATGGCGGCGTCGCGCTCGCGGATCTCCGACAGCATGGCGTTGAAGCCGTCGACCAGGAGGCCGACCTCGTCGTCGCTCCGGACCTCCACCGTGCGGCCGAAGTCGTGGTCGGCGCGCACCTGCGCCATCGCGGACGTCAGCGCGGTGACCGGCTGAGCGATGCGCCGCTGCAGCCGCCAGGCGATCGCCAACCCCGCCAGGGTGGCTATGGCGGAGGCGAGCAGGCTGGCCAGCAGGCTCGCGAGGAGGCGCCCGCCCACGCCCTCGCCCTTGGAGAGCAGCACGACCCGTCCGACGCGGCGGCCGTCGCGCAGGATCGGCGCGGTGGCGCGGGTGGACCGGCTGCTGAGCGCGGACAGCCAGGAGCCGCCGTCGCCGTCGGTGTCGCGCACCAGCCGCGCGCCCTGCCCCGTCTCGACCAGCGGCAGGCCGTCCGCCCGCTCGATCCGGCCGTAGACGACGCCCGGCATCCGCGAGATCGCCCGCAGCGCCGCGTAGCCGCGTCCGACGTCCTGCGTCGCGGCGGCGTCGGCCGACATGGAGGCCAGAACCTGCGCCGCGGCGGTCAGCCGGCCGGCCTCGAGCTGCGCCTCGCGCCGCCCGTCCTTCAGCGCCGAGGCGGCGGTGACCAGCAGCACCGCCAGGCCCACCGAGCTGACCACCAGCGTGATCAGCTTGCCCTGCAGCGTCCGCCTCGGCCGGGCCGCCCCGCCCTTCGCCGTCGTTCCTGCCGCCATGAGACCCCGCGCACGCACTCCCCGAGCGCTTACGCCGACTTAATGGACGCAGGCTTAAGCGGAGCGCATGGACTCGCCTCGCCCCCGCACGCCGAGCCTCGCCCGATGAGCGTCGATCGCACGCCCGGCACCTACTTCCACGTGCTGGAGGACCGCCTGCGCCTCCTGTTCGTGGACGACGACCCGATCCTGCGGGAGTTCGCGGTCGTCCACCTGACGAGCGCCAACGCGGACGTGGTCACCGCCGCCGACGGCCGGGAGGCGCTGGAGCGGCTGGCCGAGGGCCCGTTCGACCTGATGCTGCTGGACCTCGAGATGCCCGAGGTCGACGGCTTCGCGGTGCTGGACGCGGTGCAGGCGAACCCCGCTTGGCGCGCCATGCCGGTCATCGTCGTCACCGGCCGCGAGGACGTGGTGGCGATCGACCGCGCCTTCCTGGAGGGCGCGACGAGCTTCTCCGCCAAGCCGATCAACTGGCGGCTGCTCAGCTACGACATCCGCTACGTGCACCGGAACCACAAGGCGCAGGCGGCGCTGCGGCGGGCGCGGGACCAGGCGCGCGCGGCGGGCGAGACGGCGACCGCCCGGCTGAAGGCGCTGGCCGCCGCGGGCGAGCCGCTGCTGCACGCGGCGATGGCGTCCGACGGCGAGGTGAAGGCCGCCGCCCAACGCTTCGGCGAAAGCCTGATCGCGGCCAGTCGCGCCGCCTGAACAGTCTTCTCCCTCCCCCTCGAGGGGAGGGTGGCGCGAGCACAGCGAGCGTCGGGTGGGGGAACGAGAGCGGAGCGTATGGGGCCCCAGCCGCGACGCTTGAGGCAGGGTCGCCCTACGCTTCGCTCTCGTTCCCCACCCGTCTGTCGGGCTGACGCCCTCCAGCCACCCTCCCCTCAAGGGGGAGGGAGAAAAACTAGCGCTTCAGCGTCGCGCCTAGCTCTCGCGCCGCGACCGCCGGGCTGACCTTGCCCATGTCGCGGTCCACCGAGAGGTTCGCGCGGCGCATGGCGTCGATGCCGATGCGGCCGACGAGCGGCTTCAGAGCGCCCAGCAGCCGCCCGTCCCTCGCGCCCTTGGGCGAGACGAGCAGCACCGCGTCGTAGGTCGGCGCCGCGCCCTTCGGGTCGGCGAGCGTCACGAGGTCGTCGGCGGCGATGCGGCCGTCGGAGGAGAAGGCGCTGATCGCGTCCACCGTGCCGTCCTGCAGCGCCCGGTACATGAAGGTCGGCTGGAAGCGGCGCTCGCCCTTGAAACGCAGGCCGTAGGCGTCGCGCAGCGCCGTCCACTCGGGGCGCGACAGGAACTCGAGGTCCGAGCCGAGCGTCAGCTGCGGCGTGTGGGCGGAAAGGTCCGACAGGGTGCGCACGCCGAGCTTCCCCGCCTCGCCGCGCTTCATCGCGAGCGCGTAGGCGTTCTCGAAGCCGAGCGGACCCAGCACGACCACGCCGTACTTGCGCTTCAGTTCGGCGGCGAGGCGGCGCAGGAGCTCCGCGCGCGGCGGGTTGTCCCGGTGGCCCAGCGTGTTGGTCCACAGCGTGCCGGAGTAGTCGACATAGGCGTCGACCTCGCCCGAGGCGAGCGCGCGGAAGGCGATGGAGGAACCGAGGTCGCTCTTCGTCCGCACCTCGGCGCCGGCGGCGCGCAGGCGGTCGCTCATCAGCTCGGCCAGGATGTACTGCTCGGAGAAGTTCTTGGCGCCGACCACGTAGCCGCGCGGACCGGCCGACCGCGCGGCCAGCGGCGCCACCGCCAGCGCGACGGCGGCCACGAGCAGGCCGAGCCCTCCCCAGACCCGCCAGCGCGAGCGGCGCGCGAGCCCGTGCTCCACCAGCCCCAGCAGCTGGTCGGTGACCAGCGCCAGCGCCGCGGCCGCCGCGCAGCCGAACAGCACCAGCACCCAGTTCTCGGTCTGCAGGCCGGAGAAGATGTAGTCGCCCAGGCTCGTCTGACCCACGGGCGTGGCCAGCGTCGCGGTGCCGATGGTCAGCACCGCCGCCGTGCGCACCCCAGCCATGGCCACCGGCGCGGCGACGGGCAGCTCCACGCGGAGGAAGCGCTGGGTCGGCGTCATGCCGACGCCCCGCGCCGCCTCCACCACGTCGGCGCCGACGCCGGTCAGCCCCGCCACGCCGTTCCGCAGCATCGGCAGCATGGCGTAGAGCGTCAGGGCGAGCAGCGACGGCAGGAAGCCCAGCGCCGGGAAGCCGTGGCCGAGCACGCCTTTCGCCACTCCCGACAGCGCCAGCAGCAGG
>JASLDZ010000126.1 GCA_030151985.1 Caulobacteraceae bacterium
GGCCGACTCGCCGGGAGGCGGGGGGCCGGACACCCTGTCCCTGCCCGTGGTGACCGACGCGGCGGGCGCGCAGGCGGCGGCGGCGCGCAGGCTCGCCCGCGCCCTGGCCGAACGCGACGCCCTGACGGTGCGCACCGGCCCGCTCGCGGCGCTGACCGCCGAGCCCGGCGACCTCGTGCAGGTGGAGGACGCGGACGGGCTGTGGCGCGTGGTCCGCGCCGATGTCGATGAGACGCCGAGCCTCTCGCTGACGCGGGCGGAGGCGGTCGTTCCGCCGCCCGCCGGCGCCGCTCCGACGGACTGGAGGCCCGCTCCGGCCGCCGTCCAGGCGGCGCCGCCGGCCCTGCTGCTGCTCGACCTGCCGCCGCTCGACGGCCAGGAGGACGACGCGCGCCCGCTGGCCGCGGTCGCCGCCTCGCCGTGGCGCGCCTACGACCTTTCGGCCGGCCCGGACGCGGACGCGCTGAGCGTGCGCGCCACGGCGACCGAGCCCGCCACCCTGGGCGAGACTCTCACGCCGCTCCCGCCTGGCCCCCTGTGGCGGTGGGACAGGGCGACGACACTGGACGTGCGGGTCGATTCCGGCGTGCTCGTCAGCCGCACGCCGACCGAGGTGCTGGGCGGCGCGAACGCGCTCGCCGTGCGGCGCGCGGACGGGAGCGCGGAGATCGTGCAGTTCACGCGCGCCGACCCGCTGGGCGACGGCTCCTGGCGGCTCTCCGGGCTGCTGCGCGGCCAGCAGGGCTCCGAGGACCCGTCCGGCGCGATCCTCCCCGCCGGCGCCGCCTTCGTCCTCCTCGACGCCGATCTGGTGCGCGCCAACGTCGGCGGCTCCGAGCGCGGCCTGCCCCTGACGTGGCGGGCCGCTCCCGGCGCGGGACCGGCGGGCGGCTTGGCGATGGAGGAGACGGACTTCACCTGGACGGGGGTCGCATGGCGCCCCTGGTCGCCGGCTCACCTCACCGCCTCGCGCGGCGCGGGCGGCGTGACCGTGGGCTGGGTCCGCCGCGCACGCGTCCACGGCGACGGCTGGGACGGAGGCGACCCCCCGCTCGGCGAGGAGACGGAGACCTACCGCGTCCAGGCCCTGGCCGGCGACGCGGTGCTGAGGGAGTGGACGGTCGACGAGCCCCAGGCGCTCTACGCCGACGATGAGCTCGCCGCCGACTTCCCGGACGGCCCGCCGGCGGCCCTCACCATCCGGGTGGCGCAGGGCTCGACGCTGTTCGGATGGGGCGTGCCGGCGCAACGAACGCTGTGGCTCTGAGGCCACACTCCGTCTTGCAGGACGGCCGCGCTCGACTAGATGAGGGCGGTCCATCCCTGACGAGCTGAGTCCTTGGCCAACGATCCCTATCAGGAGCTCGGCGTGGCGCGCGGCGCCTCGGCCGACGAGATCCGCAAGAGCTTCAGGAAGCTCGCCAAGCAGCTGCATCCCGACCAGAACCCCGGCGACGCCAAGGCCGAGGAGCGGTTCAAGCGCGTCTCCGCCGCCTTCGACATCCTGGGCGACCCCGAGAAGAAGGCGAAGTTCGACAAGGGCGAGATCGACGCCGACGGCCGCGAGACGATGCGCGGCTTCGATCCGCGCGGCGCCGGCGGCTTCGGGCGGCGCGAGGGGTTCGGCGGCGGCGGCTTCCAGGGCGCGTCGGCCCAGTTCGAGGGCGCCGACTTCGAAGACATCCTGGGCGACATCTTCACCCGCGGCGGCGGCGGGCCGGGGCACAATCCGTTCGGGCGCGGCTTCGCGCCGAAGGGGCAGGACCTCCGCTCCAAGCTGGAGATCGACCTGGAGGAGGCGATCCGGGGGGGCGCCAAGCGCGTCGCCTTTCCCGACGGACGACAGCTCGACATCACCATCCCCAAGCACGCCTACGACGGCCAGGTGCTGCGGCTGAAGGGGCAGGGCTCCCCCGGCCGGGGCGGGGCGGCGGGCGACGCCCTGATCGAGCTGGAGGTGCGGCCGCACCCGGTGTTCCGCCGCGAGGGCGCCGACCTGCACATGGACCTGCCGATCTCGCTTCCCGACGCCGTGCTCGGCGCCAAGGTGGAGGCGCCGACGCCGGAGGGCGACGTGGCGCTGCGCGTCGCGCCCAACACCTCCTCCGGGGCGACGCTGCGGCTCAAGGGGCGGGGCTTCGTGGACGGTCCGACCGGCCGCCGCGGAGATCTCTACGCCCGGGTGATGATCGCCCTCCCCGAAGCTCCCGACCCCGAGCTAGAGGCGCTGGCCGAGACGCTGCGGCGCGAGCGTCCGTACACGCCGCGCCGCAGGGGCTGACGCGCGTCTGCAAACCTTGTGAAATCGCAATCCGGTAAGCGCCGTCCCGGCCCGTTCAGGGCGTATTCAGTCGCGGCGTCGCAGGGTGTTGCTCATGATCGGCTTGGTGGTCAGCGTCCTCATCGCCGCCTCCCCGGCGTTCCAAACCTCCGACTCGCTGGGGGCGGACTGGAGCCCGAAGACGGGCGGCGTGCGCGCGCTCAAGCAGGCGGGCCGCATCATCCCGCTCAGCCAGGCGATCCACGCGGTGGAGGCGCGCACCCCCGGCCGGCTGCTCGACGCCGGTCTGGAGAGCGGGGCTGACGGCCGCTCCGTCTACCGCGTAAGGTGGGCCGCCGCCGAC
>JASLDZ010000132.1 GCA_030151985.1 Caulobacteraceae bacterium
GCGGCCGAGAACACCGCGGAGACGGCCAGCAGCACGAGGATCGCGACGGCGACGAGGCCGAGCGCAGCGGTCATGGACGGGTCTTGAGGCTCCCCACGCGGCGCCGAAGCGCGGGCCGCCCCGCCACCTTAGAGCGTCTCGCCCGCCCGCGCCACGGATGCGGCGGGCCGCGGCTCAGGCGCCCTGCGTTTGCGATCCCTCGAGCGCCCCGCGCACCCGGTCGTGCGTCTGCGACGCCTCGGGCGTGAGGAGGTCGGCGAAGTCCTCCATCTCGTACATTGGCCGGATCTCGATCTCGCTGGGTCCGGGCATGGGGTTGGGGCAGCGCTTCACCCAGGCCACCGCCTCGTCCATGTCCTTGACCTGCCAGAGCCAGTAGCCGGCGACCAGCTCGCCCGTCGCGGAGAACGGGCCGTCGATCACCCGCCGGTCCGGACCGTCGAAGGCCACGCGCTTGCCCTGCGCCGACGGCTTCAGCCCGTCGCCGGCCTGCATGATCCCCGCCTGCGCCAGCTCCTCGTTGAAGCGGCCCATGGCCTCCAGGAGCTCAGCCGAGGGCAGCGCGCCCGCCTCGCTGTCCGCCGTGGCCTTCACGAACACCATGACCCGCATCGTCAGCCTCCTTCCGCCGGCCGCCCGGCTCGGCTTGGCGAGGGCGGCGTCAGGCCGCCCCCTCCGCCTGAAGGAACGCGCGCACGGCGCCCGCGTCCACCCCCTTGGCGACGAACGCCTCGCCGATCCCGCGCGCCAGCACTAGCGTCAGCGCGCCGCGCTCCGCCTTCTTGTCCTGCGCCATGTGGGCCAGGAGCGCGTCCGCGCCGAAGCGGCCCGCCTGCTCCAGCCGGGTCGGCAGACCGGCCGCCGCGATCGCCCGTTCCGCCCGCGTCGCGTCCTGGCCGGGGCAGAGGCCCTCGGCGGCCGAGAAGCGGAAGGCGAGCGCGCAGCCCAGCCCCACCGCCTCGCCGTGGTTCAAGCCCTCGCCAAAGCCGGTCTCGGCCTCCAGCGCGTGGCCGAAGGTGTGGCCGAGGTTCAGGAGCGCGCGCACCCCGCCCTCCCGCTCGTCCTTCGCGACGATGTCGGCCTTGATCTCGACCGAGCGGGCGATCGCCGCCGCGAGCGCCTCCGGGTCGCGGGCCAGGATCGCGGGCGTCTCCGCCTCCAGCCGCTCGAAGTAGGCGCGGTCGCCGAGGAGCCCGTGCTTCAGCACCTCCGCGTAGCCGGCGCGCAGTTCGCGGTCGGGCAAGGTGTCGAGCACGTCGAGGTCGGCCAGCACCAGGCGCGGCTGGTGGAAGGCGCCGATCAGGTTCTTGCCGCGGGGCGTGTCGATCGCCGTCTTGCCGCCGACCGAGCTGTCCACCTGCGCCAGCAGCGTGGTCGGGACCTGCACGAAGTCGATCCCGCGCTTGTAGATCGCCGCCGCGAACCCCGCGAGGTCGCCCACGACGCCCCCGCCCAGCGCCACCACGAGGTCGCCGCGATCGAGCTGCAGCGCCAGGAGCGCGTCGCACACCCGCTCCAGCTCCGCGAAGCGCTTGGACGCCTCGCCGGGCGGGACCTCGACGCGGGAGACGGCGAAGCCTGAGGCCGCCAGCGAGGCCTCCAGCCGGGCGGCGTGCAGCGCGGCCACCGTCGCGTCCGCCACCACCGCGACGCGGCGGCCGGGCGTGGCCGCCTCCGCCACCGCCGCGCCCGCCCGCTCCAGCAGGCCGCGCCCGATACGGACGTCGTAGGCGCGCTCGCCCAGGGCGACGGTGATGCGGCGTTCGCTCATGCCTGGGTTCCATGGCTCGCCAGAGCGGCGACCAGCGCCTCGACCGCCTGCCCGTGCGGCGCATCGATGGTGTCGTGGGTCAGGTGGGCACGCTCGTAGTGGGGGTAGCGGGCGGCGGCTTGCGCGGCGAGCACCTCCATCGGGTCCTTGCCGACCAGGAGCGGGCGGTGCGTCTTGCGCGCGACACGGGCGGCGAGCGTCGCCAGGTCGGCCTTGAGCCACACCACCAGCGCGCCCTCGAGCAGGAGGTCGCGCGTCTGCGGCTGGGCGAAGGCGCCGCCTCCGGTCGCCAGCACGACGGGCGGCCCCGACAGGAGGCGCGCGATGACGCGCCGCTCCCCGTCGCGGAAGCCGTCCTCGCCGAACGCCTCGAAGATGTCGGCGACGCTGCGGCCGGCGGCGGCCTCGATCTCGGCGTCCGCATCGACGAAGGGCAGGCCCAGCGCCCCCGCCAGCCGCTTGCCCAGCGACGTCTTGCCGACGCCCATCAAGCCCACGAGGGCGATCGTCCGGTCGGGAACGAAGGGCGGCGTCATCCTCCGGTCGCGCTTACAGGAGCGCAGCCGTGCGCGCCACTCAACGCCCCGTTCACCCTTTGCGCGCCTTCCTCAACCCCATGAGCGCGGGCCGGATCGAAGCCTTCCTGGAGATGATGGCGGCCGAGCGCGCCGCCTCGCGCCACACGCTGACCGCCTACGGCCGCGACCTGGCGGACGCGAGCGCCTTCCTGGGCGCGCGAGGCGTGGACCTCGTCACCGCCGCCCCCGCCGACATGGAGGCCTACCTCGCCGATCTCGGCCGGCGCGGCCTCTCGCCGGCCACCGCCGCCCGCCGCCGCGCCGCGTTGCGGCAGTTCCACCGCTTCGCGCTGGGGGAGGGCTGGATCGCGCATGACCCCTCCCGCCGGCTGGAGGCGCCGAAGAAGGGCCGCCCCCTGCCGAAGGTCGTCACCCGCGCAGAGGTGGAGCGGCTGATCGCGGCGGCCGGGGAGGGGGGCTCGCCGACGGAGGGCGCGCGCCTCGCCTGCGCGGTGGAGCTGCTCTACGCCGCGGGCCTGCGGGTGTCGGAGCTGACGGCGCTCTCCGTCGCGGCGGTCTCGCGCGAGCCGAGGTTCCTGATCGTCAAGGGGAAGGGCGGCAAGGAGCGGCTCGCGCCCCTGAACGACGCCGCCCGCACGGCCGTCGCCGCGTGGCTGCCGTTGCGCTCCGCCTCGCTGCCCGCGAAGGACAAGGCCAACCCGTGGCTCTTCCCCTCCACCGGCGCGAGCCGGCGGCTCACCCCCCGCCGCTTCGCGCAGTTGCTGGACGCGGCGGCCGTCCGCGCGAACATCGACCCCGCCCGCGTCAGCCCGCACGTGCTGCGCCACGCCTTCGCCACCCACCTGCTGGAGGGCGGGGCGGACCTGCGCGTCGTGCAGAAGCTGCTCGGCCACGCCGACATCGCCACCACCCAGATCTACACCCACGTCGCCCAGGACCGCCTGCGCGCCACCGTCGAACGCGCCCACCCGCTGGCGCGGCGCGGGAGCGCCTGACCGGCGGGGACCCTCGCGATGGACCCGGCGGACCGATCGGGCGACAAGGCGCGATGCCCTGCCTCGGCCCGCTCCTGCGCCCGTGCGGCCCGGTCCTAGACACGTCCGCCGCCGCCCGCGTCCGCGAGGCGCTGGGCGCGCGCCTTGAGGTCGAGGCCGCGTGGTCCGCGCTGGAGCCGGTGTTCGCCGCCTCGCCCTACCTCGGAGGCCTCGCGGCCCGCGAGCCCGAACGGCTGGAGCGCCTGCTCGCCGCGCCGGCGGACGACAGCCTGGCGCGGCTGGTCGCCGACGCACGAGCCGCGGCCGCGCTTCCGGCGGCCGAAGCCGCGCCTGCGCTGCGCCGAGCGAAGGCCGAGCTGCACCTCCTGACGGCGCTCGCCGATCTCGGCGGCGTGTGGGACTTAGCTAAGGTCACCGGCGCGCTCTCCCGCTTCGCCGATGCCGCCGTTCAGGCGGCCCTTGCGGTCGGGGCGGGGGAGGAGCGGGCGAAGGGGCGGCTGCTCGGCACGGAGGGGGAGCGCGGCCCAACCGCCGGCCTGTTCGTGCTGGCGCTGGGCAAGCACGGCGCGTCCGAGCTGAACTACTCCAGCGACATCGACGTCAGCGTCTTCTACGACCCCGACGCCCTGCCGGTGGCGAACGGGGCCGAGCCTCAGAAGACCGCCCTTCGCCTCACCCAGGCGATGGCGCGGCTGCTGAGCGAGCGCACGGCCGACGGCTACGTCTTCCGCGTCGACCTGCGGCTGCGGCCCGACCCGTCCTCCACCCCCGTCGCCGTGCCGGTGGAGGCGGCGCTCGCCTACTACGAGTCCGCCGGCCAGAACTGGGAGCGGGCGGCGATGATCAAGGCGCGGGTCTGCGCCGGCGACGCCGCGGCCGGCGAGGCGTTCCTGGAGGCGCTCCAGCCCTTCGTCTGGCGGCGCGCGCTCGACTACGCCGCCATCGCCGACATCCAGGCGATCAAGAGCCAGATCCACGCCCACAAGCGCCTGGAGCGCGAGGACGCCTTCGCCGCCGCCGGCGCCGACCTGAAGCTGGGTCCCGGCGGCATCCGCGAGATCGAGTTCTACGCCCAGACCCAGCAGCTCATCCTCGGCGGCCGCTTCCCCGAGCTGCGCGCGCGCCGCACGCTGGACGCCCTGGCCGCGCTCGCGGCGGCGGGCCAGGCGCCCGCCGACGCCTGCGCCGACCTCGCCGCCGCCTACCCGGAGCTGCGCGCGTGGGAGCACCGGGTGCAGATGCTGGCCGACGAGCAGACCCATACACTCCCCGCCGATGCGCCCCGCCGCGCCGCCGTCGCCGCGCTGGCAGGGCTGGACCTGCCCGCCTTCGACGCCAAGGTGGAGGCGACGCTGGGCTGCGTGAACGACCGCTACGCCGAGCTGTTCAGCGACGCCGAGCCCCTGTCCTCCCCCTTCGGCAGCCTCGTGTTCACCGGCGTGGAGGACGACCCCGCCACGCTCGCCACCCTGGGGCGCATGGGCTTCTCCGCCCCGCCTACGGTGGCGGCGACCATCCGCGCCTGGCACCACGGCCGCATCGCCGCCACGCGCACGCCGCGCGGCCGCGAGCTGTTCACCCGCCTCGCCCCCCGCGTGCTGGAGGCCGCCGCCGCCACCGGCGCGCCGGACGCGGCGTTCGCCCGCTTCGCCGGCTTCTTCTCCGGCCTGTCCTCGGGCGTGGCGATCCAGTCGCTGTTCCTGAACGAGCCCGCGGTGCTCGACCTCGTGATCGAGGTGCTGGCGCTCGCGCCCCGGCTGGGCGCCGTGCTCGCCCGCCAGCCCGCCGCCATCGACGCCCTGCTCGACCCCGGCTTCTTCGAGCCTCTCGATCCCGCCGCCATCGCCGAGGCGGTGCGCCGGGCTGTCGAGGCCGCGTCGGGCTTCGAACCCGCGCTGGACGCCGCCCGCCGCGCGCACCGGGAGGAGGCGTTCCGCATCGGCGTGCAGGCGCTCACCGGCCGCGCCGACGCGGTCGCCGCCGGCTCCGCCTTCGCCGCCCTGGCCGACGGGTGCGTCGCGGCGCTGTCGCCCGCGGCGCTCGCCGAGGTCGAGCGGCTGGGAGGCGCCTTCCCGGGCGAAGTCGCGGTGGTGGGGCTCGGCAAGCTGGGCGGCCGCGAGATGACCGCCGCCTCGGACCTCGACCTGATGACCGTGCACCGCGCCGCCCCCGACGCGGTCTCAGCCACCAAGGGCTGGGGCGCGGAGACCGTCTACGCCCGCTTCACCCAGCGCCTCACCGCCGCCCTGGCTTCGCCCACCGCCGAGGGCCGGCTGTACGAGGTGGACTTGCAGCTGCGCCCCTCCGGCACCCAGGGGCCGATCGCCGTCAGCCTCGCCTCGCTGGAGGGCTACTACGCCCGAGAGGCCGAGGTGTGGGAGCTGATGGCGCTGACGCGGGCGCGGGTGGTGTGGAGCTCGTCGCCCGCGCTGGCCCGCGACCTGGACGCCGCGATCGACGCCGCGCTCCGCCGCCCGCGCGACCCCGACAGCCTGTTGGAGGCGGTGCGGGACATGCGCGCGCTGATGCGGCGCGAACGCCCCGCCTCCGGGCCGTGGGACCTGAAGCTCGCCGACGGCGGGCTGGTGGACATCGAGTTCGCCGCCCAGGCGCTGCAGCTCCGCCACGCGGCGCACGGCGGCCCGCTTCGCGCCAACACCGGCGACGCGATGGAGGCGCTCGCCGCCGCCGGCCTCGCCTCGCCTGAGGCGCTCGCCGCCCTCGCCGACGCCTGGCGCCTGCAGCAGGCCCTGCAACAGGTGCTGAAGCTGGCGGTGGAGGATGTCCGCGACCCCGCCGCCGAGCCGCAGGGCCTGCACCAGCTCCTCGCGGAAGCTGGGGGCGCGCCGGACTTCAACGGGGTGCGTCGCCGGCTGGCGGACGCCCAGGCGGCAGCCCACGCCGCCTTCAGCCGTATCGTCTCCGGAGACGCTTGAAGGCGCCCCGCCGCGCACCCGTTCATCCGCCGTGCAGCTTCGGGATGGCACAACCTGCGGCGTGCGCCGGTCTTTGGGCCTGAGGCGCGCCGGCGGAGGTCCGCGGGGGCGGAGGCGAGGCGCAGGATGTCCGGCCCTGAACCGTTGCAGGCGCTTCGC
>JASLDZ010000173.1 GCA_030151985.1 Caulobacteraceae bacterium
GGCTTCGGCCCGCAGGCGCGCGGCCGCAAGGTCCGGACGGCGGCCCACGAGGTCGACCGCCACGTCGGCGGGCAGGCCGAAGGCGCGCGACGCCAGCGGCTTGGGCCGGGGCAGCGCCAGGCCCGCGTCGGGACCCTCGCCAATCAGGGCGGCGATGGCGTGACGCTGCTCCAGGATGGAGCGGTCCAGCGCCTCCACCTCGGCCTGCGCCGCGGGGACGCCGCCCTGCGCCTGGGCGAGTTCGCCCCGGGACTCCAGCCCGTTCTGCAGCCGACGGCCCACCAGCTCGAGGGTCTGGCCGCGGACCCGCACCGCGTCCGCCGCCGCGTCGCGGTCGGCGTAGAGGCGCGCGAGCTCAGCCCAGGCGCCCGCCACGTTGGTGGAGAGCTGCAGCCGGGCGGCGGCCTGGTCGGCGCGGGCGGCGTCGGCGGCCGAGGTCGCGGCGGCCAGGCGCGCACGGTTGGCGCCGAAGAAGTCGAGGTCCCACTCCAGGTCGAGCGAGGCGTTGGTCTGGGTGTGGTAGCCGGCGGGCAGGAAGCCCTTGAAGGCGGGGGGGAAGCCCTCGTTCAGGCTCTGCTTGTGCGTCTGGATCTGGCCGTTGGCGGCGACCTGCGGCTTGCCCTCGGCGCCCTGCTGCTCCACCGCCGCCTGCGCCTGGCGCACGCGCGCCGCCGCCGCCGCGAGGTCGGGGGAGCCGGCGAGCGCCCGCGCTTCAAGGGCGTCGAGCTGCGGGTCGCCGTAGGCGGTCCACCAGGCGTCCGTGGGCCAGTCGGCCGAGGGCGCGGCGAGGCTCTGAGAGGTCGCATAGGCGCTGATGGGCTTGGCCACGGGCGCGGGCCCGAGGTTCGGCGCGCAGCCGCCGAGCGAGCCGGCGGCGACGCCGGCGCCCAGCAGCGCCGCCATCAGGCCCGGCAGCCGCAGCCATGAGAAGGACAGCGTCATCCCCGCTTCCGATCCGCCCCCGGCGGACCGGGCGACACACAAAGTTCAAACCGTACGGTACGGTCAGTTGCGGCGGGATGTGCGCCTGTGATACACCCGCGTCAAGAGCCAACCGTACGGTACGGTCAGAATTCCGATGGACGCCCTTTCCTCATCCGTTTCCATGGCCGAGACGCCCGCCGGCGAGGCGACGTCGTGCGAGTCCCCGGCGCGCGAGCGGGCGCGGGACGCGCGCCGCAAGGCGATCCTGGACATCGCGCGCGACACCTTCCTGGCGGAGGGCTACGCGGCCACCTCGATGTCGGCGATCGCCGCCCGGCTCGGCGGCTCGAAGGGCACGCTCTACAACTACTTCCGTTCCAAGGAGGAGCTGTTCGAGGCGATGATGCGCGAGGAGTGCGCGGCCGAGACGGTCGCCATGACCTCGCTGGCGCTGGAGGGCGAGATCGACGTCGTGCTGCGGGCGCTGGGCGGCGCCTTCGTGCGCTTCATCCTGTCCAGCAAGGCGGTGGGCATCCACCGGATCGTCGCCGCCGAGACCAGCCGCTTCCCCGAGCTTGGCCGCATGTTCTACGAGGAGGGGCCGCGCCGCACGATCACGGTGGTGGCGGGCTTCCTGGCCGCCCGCATGGCCGAGGGCCGCCTGCGCCGCACCGACCCCGAACGCGCCGCCCAGCACCTGATGGCCCTCCTGAAGTCCGGCGTGCACCAGATGTTCCTGTGGGGCATCGCCCCTCCGATGGACGACGCCGAGGTCGACGCGCATGTGGAGGTCGCCGTGGAGACCTTCCTGCACGGCTACGCGACGGCCTGAGTCCCAACCGCCGGTCTTAGAACTCCGGCGGCGGCCCCAGCCGGGTGAAGGGGCGGCTCATCCGGTCGAAGTGCGGGTTGTAGAAGGGATCGCGGTTAGCCGCCTCGCCCCAGCGCGCCTTGAGAACCGCCAGCTCCTCGTCGGCCTTGCGGCGCTTTTCCGCATCGAACCCCGTGTGTCCGCGCGAGCGCGACTCGAAGTGGTACAGCGTGGCGGCGGGCTCGTAGACCACGGCTAGCCCGGCATGGCGCACGCGCAGGCAGTAGTCGATGTCGTTGGCCTCGATGGCGAGCTGCGCCTCGTCGAAGCCGCCCAGCCGCATGAACACGTCCCGCCGGGTGGCCAGGCAGGCGCCCGTCACCGCCGCCGTCCGGTGCGCCATGCCGCGCCGGCCCAGGTAGCCGCCCTTCGCCGCCGGAGCGCCCGCACCCTCGTGCGCCGCCAGCGCCTGCGCCGTGCCGAGCACGATTCCAGCGTGCTGGATGGAGCCGTCCTCATAGAGCAGCCGCGCGCCGACGGCGCCGACCTCCTCGCGTAGAGCTTGGCCGCACAGGGCGTCGCACCAGTCCGGCGTGAGCGCGACGGTGTCGTTGTTCAGGAACACCAGCACCTCGGCCTCGACCTCGCGCGCGGCGAAGTTGTTGATGGCCGACCAGTTGAAGGCGCCCGAGAAGCCCAGCACCCGCACGCGGCCCGAGAGCTCCAGCGCGTCCAGCGTGCGGCGGGTGGCCGCCTGCTCGCTGTTGTTGTCCACGACCACCACCTCGATCCGCGCGGCGTTGGAGGCGCTCGACGCCTCCAGGCTGGCTAGGCAGGGGCCGAGCAGGTCCAGCCGGTCGCGGGTGGGCACGATCACGGCGACCCGAGGACTCGAGGTTACGGGCCAGGCGATGCGGACGGGCGGGGCCGCGAGACCGGCCATGCCCGCGACCTCGTCGCGGACCACGGCGGCGGCGCCCGTCCGCGACAGGTGGTCCCGCACGGCCAGCGCGTGGCGGCCGGGAGGAAGCGGCGCGGCGGCCGGGCCGGCGTGATGCAGCACCCGGGGGACGTGGACGATGCGCTCGGGCCGCGCCGCCTCGACCACCCGAAGCCACAGGTCGGAGCGGTCCTCCGGCGCGAGGCTCCCGCCCTGCGCGAGTGCGTCGCGCAAAGCGTCGTAGGAGGCTGCGGCGGTGGGACCGAAGGCGGGCGACTGCAGCAGCAGGTCGTAGTCGAAGGCCGGCCGCAGCACGGGATCGCGATGGCGCCCCGCCTCCACCGTGTCCGAGTCGAGCGTCGCCAGGACGGGATGCGGCGTGGCCTGGAGCGCGGCGGCGAGGCGGTGGAGCGCGTCGGGCGCAAGCGCGTCGCCCGCGTTCAGGAGCACCGCGTAGTCGCCGTCCAGCCCCGGCTCCGGCGGCGCCTCGTCCAGGCGGCCCAGCAGCACCTCCGTCCGGTGGGCGGCGTAGACCTGCGCCTCCACGCTCGCGAGCGTGGCCTCGAGCCCGATCCGGTCGCGAGGCCCGCCGGTGACGAGCACGTCGAAGCGCGGCCGCCAGTCGAAGGCCTCCGCCTCCTGCGCCTCCCGCAGCACCTGCGCGGGCGTACGCGGATAATAGGCGCGCCAATAGGCGTCCCAGCGGTCAGGCGTGAGGCCTAGCGACCCGGAGGCGAGCTTCAGCGCCTGCTCGATCCCCGCCAGCGACGCCTTGGCCTCCCGCAGCGCCTCGGCCAGGGCGGCGAGGTCGTGACCCGCCTGCGCCGGGCGCCAGCGAACGTCGCGCGAGCCCAGGATCAGCTTGGCGCCGCTTTCGAGCACCTGCACCCGCAGCGTGCACTCCTCGTCCGCGTCCGGCGGCGTGAAGCCCTCGAACACGAAACCGTGCCGACCCGATCCCCCGAACCGCTCCTGCAAGTCGCGTCCGTAAGCGTCGGCGCGGACGGCGGCGACGAAGCGGTCGTCGACCCACAGCTCCACGCCCAGCACGTCGTCCGGCGCGTTGCGGTCGACGACGTAGCCGCGCACCACCTGCGCCGTCGCCTCCTCCACCTCGCCCACGACCGCGCGGCGGCCCATGTCGGCGGTGAGCGCGCCGAGCTTGCCCACCAGGGTGTCGAGCGGCAGGCGCTCCTGAAGCTCGGGCACGGCGGCCCGCATCCGGGCGTCGCCGAGCACGGCGCCATGCGCGGAGACCCAGTTCGGCGCGCGGGAGAGGCGAGCTCGCGCTTCGTCCTCCAGCGGCAGGAAGCTGGACGCCCAAGCCAGGGTCGCGCGGGCGGGCGCGTTGGAGAACTGGTCGCCGGCCGGGATGCGGCCGTCGAGCACCGGGCGGGCGAGCCGCTCCTCGTACTCTCCCGATCCCGCCAGCTCCCTCAGGAGCTCGCGACGCGTGGCGCCGCGGCGGGCGGCGACGGCGTCGGCGGACTCGGGGTCGCGACCGAAGAAGAAGCGGTACGCCTGCACCACGTCCGCGTCCTGGACGGGGCGCTGCAGGTGGGGATCGGCCGAGGCGTCCATCCTCAGACCACGTCCAGCCCGGCGCGGAAGACGAAATGCGGCGACACCTGCTCGGAGTGGATGCGCCGCTCCATCATCAGCTCCTCCACCACCTGGGTCGCGCCGAGGCAGGAGGCGGTGGTGGCGTCGTCGAAGACGACGTAGCCGCCCGGACGCATGTGCGGCCAGACCGCGTCGGCGGCGTATCGGCAGGCCGAGTAGATGTCCGCGTCCACGTGCGCTAGGCCGAAGCCCGGCGTCGAGGCCGCGACCGCCGGAAAGGTGTCCTCGAAGAAGCCCTTGTGCAGCTCTAGGTTATCGAGCCCGAGCGCGTCGCGGCGGGCGACGAGCCCCTCGAGGTCCGCGTCGGCGAAATCGCCGCCGTGGTGCGCGTCGATAGCCCCGTCGCAGTGGGGCATGCCGTGGAAGGTGTCGAGCGCGTGGATACGGGCGGACGGGTCCACCGCCTTCAGCACGGTCGCCAGGAACAGCGCCGAGCCGCCCCGGTAGGAGCCGAACTCCACCACGTGCGAACCCTTCAGCGGCTCCCAGTAGAGGGTCAGGATCAGGAACAGGTTCAGGAGCCGGCCGGGCTGCACGATCGAGCGGCCGTCCATCGCTTCGTTGGCCTGCAGCCACAGGGGGTCGTGCGGCAGCTGGTCGGCGACGCCGCCGAACTCCACCGCCATGCCCCGCCGATAGCCGTCCAGCGCGACCCGGCCATGCGAGACGCCGGGCGCGACGTCGCACTCGGGCAGGCGGATCGGCTGGTAGGAGGCGTTCACGCGCGGGCGCTCGGGATCACCGCCCGCGAGGCCGGGCGGTCAAACCGATAGCGAGCGAGGCAGCGGCTGGCAAACCGGGCGAACGCCTGCTCACTTGGGCGCGCGGTCCTCCAGCTCGGCTATGGCGACGGCGATATGGTAGAGGCTGGAGGCGGGGGAGGGTTCCTCCACCCAGGTCCCGTCGGGATTGTACTTGTCGCGCCAGAGGCCCGGCGGCAGCCCTTCGAAGTACTTGCGGAGGCCGTCGATGGCGTCGGCGGCGTCGGTGAGGAAGCGGCGGCGCTCCTCGCCTTGGCTGAAGTCGGCGAAGCGCAGGGCCGCCTTCATCCGCTCGGTCTGCGGCCAGAGCCGCGCGCCGGCGTCGGTGACCTTCAGGTCGATGTCCATGCCGTTCATGGCCACGCCGCGCTTGGGGTCGACGCCCGGGCCCGCGCCGATGGGATACAGCCTTCGGGCCGCGCGGCGGGCGTCCTCGCGCCCGTGCGCCTCGCCCCAGCCGTCCAGCAGCCAGGACCATTCGAACTGGTGGCCGGGCTCGATGTGGCGGCCGTCCTCGCCGTCGGCCGGCGACCAGTCTGCCTTGAAGAACTCGCGCACCGCGCCGGTCTGCGGGTCGATGAAGCGGGTGAGCGCCAGCTCGGCGATCTCCTCGGCGACCTGCGCCCATCGCGGCGAGCTGCCCGCCTGCGCCCAGGCCTGGAACGCCTCGAACAGGTGCATGTGGGGGTTGGACTGCCAGGGGCGCTTGGCGTCCTCTTCGCGAAAGCCCCCGTGAGGGCCGCGCCGGGGCTCCAGCACCTCGTCCAGGATCGCCAGCGCCTCGGCTTCCGCGTCGTCCCGAATGCCCGCCCGCTTCGCCCAGGCTCCCGCCAGGAGGATGAAGGCGTGGTCATAGAGCATGACCGAATCGTCGGCGATGCCGCCGTCGGCGTTCACCAGCGTCGCGTAGCCGGGTCCGTCGGGCCGCTTGTGCTCCTCGTGGATCGAGCGCAGCCCCAGCTCCGCGAGCGGCTGCCACGGCCCGTCCCAGCCGCGGGCGCCGGCGTGGGCGTAGACGAAGGCCTGGCGCCCCTGCACCCGCAGCCGCCGCGACGAGCGGGGCGGCCGCGCCTGCGCGTCCAGTGTCTCGTGGAAGGCGACGCGCTGGAAGTCCGCGCCCAGCGTGCCCCAGAGCGGCAGGGCGTTGGCGCGCATCCAAAGGCCGAGCTCCCGCGCGTGACGACGGATGCGCTCCTCGGGGTCGGCTCCGGCGGTCTTTCCAGCCGCGTCGCGGTTGAAGCGTTCCACCACCTGCTTCACCCCCTGGCTGGCCGAGAGGTCGGCCACGAGCACGGCGTCGGATTCCACGATCACCGCCACGCCTTCAAGCCCCAGCACCGCCACGCGCTGCCCGGTCGAGACGCGCACGAGGCTGCCTCGCGCCTCATGCAGGATGGCGTTTTCGGGCGCGGCGTTGCCGTGGGCGTCGCGCTCGGAGGCGGCGTGCACCGCGTCCCAGGCGCCGAGGTCGGACCAGGCGGCGGTCAGCGGCACGACGGCGGCGCGGTCGGTCTTCTCCATCACCGCATAGTCGATCGAGACCTTGGGCGCGGACAGGAAGGCGTCGCCCAGCCGGTGCTCGCCCGGCCCATCGCCCGCCGCCTCCACCGCCCCCCGCGCCGCCCGCGCCACCTCGGGTGCATGGCGGTCGAGCTCCTCCAGCAGCGTGGCGGCCCGGAAGACGAAGTTGCCGCTGTTCCACAGGTAGCCGCCCGCGATGTAGCGCTCCGCCGTCTCGCGGTCGGGCTTCTCGGCGAAGCGAAGCACGCGCGCGGCGCCGTCCACCCCCGCCAGCGGCTCGCCGGGGCGGATATAGCCGTAGGCCTCCGAGGCTTGCGTCGGCGTCACCCCGAAGGTGACGATGGCGCCGTGCTCGGCGGCGGCGGCGGCGGTGCGGACGGCTGCGACGAAGGCCTCCACGTCGGGCAGGGCGTGGTCCGAGGCGACCATGACGCCCACGGCGTCCGGGTCATGGCGAACGATCCAGGCGGCGGCGGCGGCGATGGCGGGGGCGGAGTCGCGGCCCTGCGGCTCGACCAGCAGCACCGCCTCGCCCCGGCCCAGTTCGGCGAGCTGGCGGCGGATGTGACCGGCGTGGTCGCCCCCCGCCACCACGATCGGCGCGCGGTCGCCCGTCGCCCTCGCCATGCGCTCGACGGTGGACTGGAACATCGACCGCTCGCCCAGCAGGGGCAGGAACTGCTTGGGCCGCTCCGGGCGCGAGGCGGGCCACAGGCGCGTGCCGTGGCCGCCGCTCAGGATGATCGCGTGGAGCGCCATGGCGGGACTTTCAGGTCTTGGAAGCTACATCAGGAACGCCGGAACGCGCCGCCAAGCTCACGGTTCAGCTTGAACTTCCGGTGACGTGCGGCCCCGCTCAGGGCTTCAGCTCGCGCGCCCAGGGCGCCCAGGGCGTCCAGGAAGCGACGCGCACGACGCGCCCGAACCCGCCCGCCGCGCGTCGCTCCTCCAGGAACGGCCGCCGGCCCTTCCACGCCTCGCGGTAGGCCCGCCAGATTGGCCGGCCGAACCCCCGTCTCACCGCCAGCGCCAGGTACAGGGCGTCGAAGCCGAGGTGGTAGGGCAACAGCAGCCAGAACCACGGCCCGGTGGTGTTCTTCAGGAAGGTCCACACCCGGTTTCGGTGGCCATGGAACAGGGTGAAGTCGCTGCGCCGCCCGGTGATGCCGGAGCCGGCGTGCCGCACCACCGCCGCGCTCGCCCGCCACGCCTCGTGTCCCGCCCGGCGCAGGCGCAGCGCATAGTCCACATCCTCGCAGTAGCAGAAGAAGCGCTCGTCGAATCCGCCCAGCGCCTTGAACAGGTCGAGCCGGTAGAGCGCGGCCGCCGCGCAGGGACCGAGCAGTTCGCCGTCGCCGGGCGCGCGGCGCGCGTCCCACCCCTCCCCCGCCCGCCAGGCCAGTCCGGCGAGGTGCCAGACGTCTCCCACGCCATCCAGCACCCCGGCGTCGTCCAGCCGCAGCTGCAGCGACCCCACCGCCGCGCGGGCGGGCCTCGCGTCCGCCGCCTCCAGGAGCGCGGCGAGCCAGCCGGGGTCCGGCTCGGCGTCGGGGTTGAGCGTCGCCAGCCACTGCGCCTCGGAGGCGAAGGCGACCCGGTTGTTGGCCGCCGCGAAGCCGAGGTTGCCGCCCATGGCCTCGACCCGGAACCGGCCGTCGGGCAGCCGCAGGCTGGCGATGGAGCCGTCGGTCGAGCCGTTGTCGGCGACCACCGCCTCGAAACCCGTGAAGGTCTGGGCGGCCAGCGCGTCGACGCAGGCCTGCAGGTAGGCGCCGGACTCGTAGGCGACGATGCAGACGGT
>JASLDZ010000247.1 GCA_030151985.1 Caulobacteraceae bacterium
CCGCGCGCGGCTGCTGGAGCGGATGGGCCGCAACGCCGAGGCGGAGGCGATCTTCCGCAAGCAGGCGGCCACGGGCCAGACGCTGCTGGTCGCCGCCTACGGCGGCTTCCTGGAGCGGCGCGGGCGCGGGCGGCGGCTAGGCTCGCCTCGCCGGAGCCCTTGAGCGCCGCGTCGTAAAGCTTCACCGCCTCCGCACGGCGTCCGCGCCGCTCCAGGAAGCCGCCGTAGGCGGCGACCAGCAGCGTCTGGCCCGTGGCCGCCTGCTTGCGGAAGATCGCCTCCGCCTCGGCGTTGCGGCCCATCCGCTCCAGCAGCCGCGCGCGGCCGAGGTCGGCGAAGCTGGTGGCCGCATCGTCGGCCTGCACCCGCGCGCTCGGGATCGCCGGCCGGTCGCCCGCCTCCGCCGCCGCCCACGGGGCGAGCAGGGCGGCGACACCCGTATAGGGCGCGCCCACCGCCCCGTCGGAGAGCAGCGCCTGCGCCTCCTTGCCCCGCCCGTCGGCGAGGGCGTCGACGCCGCGGACGAGCCGGCCCAGCGCGACGCCCGAGGGCGCGGACTCCTGCGGCAGCGGCGTGAACCGCACCGCCTCCTTGATCCGACCGGCGAGCAGGTTGGTGGTGAAGGCGCGCTCGCGCAGGTCCGGCACATCGGGGGCCGCGGTGGCGGCGCTGGCGAACAGCGCGGCGGCGGGCCCGCTCTGCCCCTGGTCCAGCGCCGTCTCGGCGGCGAGGTAGAGGCCCAGCGGCGACCCGTCGGCGTCCTCGGGGGACGGGACGCTGGCCTCGGCCGCAGCCTTGGGCGCATCGCCCGCGATAGGCCCGCGCAAGGAAGCCGACGCGCAACCCGAGAGCAACGCCGCGCCCGCGGCGACGGCTGCGGCGGAGCGCGACAGGCGCGCGCGGGACGAGGCGGAGCGCATGGGGCTGACATCGGCCTTTCCGGGCTCCTTCGCAAGCGGCGCGAGGCGAAGGCCGCACACCCTCTACAGGCGCATGTGTGAGAATGACGGTTTGTTGTCTTTACACAACGGTTCGCTTCGTCTAGATGACGCCTATGGAACGCCCCAGGCTGCACAACCGGCTGGCCGTGATCCGCGCCGGGCAGGGCGTGTCGCGCAAGGCGCTGGCGGACGCCGTCGGCGTGAACCCGCAGACGATCGGCTACCTCGAACGCGGCGACTACGGCCCGAGCCTGGAACTGGCGCTGCGGATCGCCCGCCACTTCGACGCTCCCGTCGAGCTGCTCTTCTCCCTCGAACCCTTCCCCGGACTGGTCGCCAGCCTGGGCGCATCCCGTCCCCCTCCGCCTTCGCCTGGAGACGCCTGATGTCCGCGACCCCGCTCTCCCGCCGCCTCTCGGCCCGCCGCGCGGCGGTGCTCGCCGCCTATGGCGGATACGCCTTCGGCGCCTGCGCCTGGATCGGGGAGGGCGGGCTGCGGACCCCCGCCGCCCTCGCCGTGACGCTCGCGGGCTTCGCCGTGACGCTGGGCGCCTTGTCGGTGCTGTTCCGCGGCACGCGGTACTGGCGCTGGGGGAACGCGCCCGACGCGCAGGTCGACGAGTTCGAGCTGGCCACGCGCAACGCAGCCTACCGCCACGCCTATACGGCGGTGTCGTCGCTGGGGCTCCTGGGCTTGCTGGCCTGGCGGATCGCGGGCGACGCGGGCGCCTTGTCCGACGCCTTCTTCCGTGGGCCGACGCCCGACCTGCTGTTCTGGGGCTGGATGCTGCTGGTGCTGACGCTGCCGGCCGCCCTCCTGGCCTGGACGACGCGGGATGAGGAGGACGCCGGATGACGCCCCTCGCCTCCCGTCCGCCTCACATGTTCGGGTAGTTGGGCCCGCCGCCGCCCTCGGGCGTGGTCCACACGATGTTCTGCGACGGGTCCTTGATGTCGCAGGTTTTGCAGTGGACGCAGTTCTGGGCGTTGATGACGAAGCGGGGATCGGTCTTCGCCTGGTCGTCGGCATAGACCACCTCATAGACCGCCGCGGGGCAGTAGAGGCGGGCCGGTTCGCCATACTCCGGCAGGTTGACGCGGATCGGAACGGTGGGGTCGCGCAGCTTCAGGTGGGCCGGCTGGTCCTCGGCATGGTTGGTGTTGGACAGGAACACGCTCGAGAGCTTGTCGAAGGTGATCACCCCGTCGGGCTTGGGATAGGCGATGGGGGCGTAGTCCGCGGCCTTGCCGGTCGACTCCGCGTCGGTCTTGCCGTGCTTGAGCGTGCCGAAGAGGCTGAAGCCGCCGAACAGCGACGTCGTCCACATGTCGAGGCCGCCCAGCGGCACGCCGAGCAGCGTGCCGAAGCGAGACCAGATCGGCTTCACGTTGCGCACCCCGTGCAGCTCCTTGCGGATGCCGGACTTGGCGTAGGCGTCGTCCAGCGGCAGCACGTCGCCGCCGCGGCCCGCCTGCAGCGCCTCGAACGCGACATCGGCGGCCATCACGCCGCTCAGGATCGCGTTGTGGCTGCCCTTGATGCGCGGCACGTTGAGCAGCCCCGCGCTGTCGCCCAGCATCACCCCGCCCGGGAAGGCGAGCTTGGGCAGGCTCTGGAACCCGCCTTCGCTGATCGCGCGCGCGCCGTAGGCGATGCGCTTGCCGCCCTCCAGGAAGGGCCGGACCTTCGGATGGGTTTTGAACCGCTGGAACTCGTCGAACGGCGACAGGAACGGGTTCTTGTAGTTGAGGTGGGTGACGAAGCCGATCGAGACGTAGTTGTCGCCGAAGTGGTACATCCACGAGCCGCCGCCCGTCTTGTCGTCCAGCGGCCAGCCGAAGGTGTGCTGCACGTAGCCGGATCGGAACTTGTCGTCGGGGACCTGCCACAACTCCTTGATGCCGATGCCGTACTTCTGCACGTCGCTGTCGGCGCAGAGGCCGTAGTCCTTCTGCACGATCTTCGAGAGCGACCCGCGCACCCCCTCGGCCAGGAAGACGTAGCGGCCGTGCAGCTCCAGCCCCGGCTGGAAGTCGGAGGTGTGCTGCCCGTCCTTGCCGATGCCGAAGACGCCCGCGACCACGCCCTTGACCGGCCTCACCCCGTCCCCGCCCGCATCCCCCAGCACCAGCTCGCTGGCGGACATGCCGGGGTAGATCTCGACCCCCAGGCCTTCCGCCTGCTCGCCCAGCCAGCGGCAGACGTTCGCCAGCGAGGCGATGTAGTTCCCGTGGTTCTTCATGTACTTGGGCATCGGCAGCCACGAGATGTCAAAGCCGCCCTTGGGCGTCAGATACAGGAAGCGGTCCTTCTCGACCGGCGTCTCCAGCGGAGCGCCCTTCTCCTTCCAGTCGGGGAAGAGGGCCGCGATCCCGCCAGGATCGATCACCGCGCCCGACAGGATGTGGGCGCCGACCTCGGAGCCCTTCTCCAGCACGGCGACGCTGACTTCGGCGCCCGACTCGGCGGCCTTCTGCTTCAGCCGGATCGCGGCCGAGAGACCGGCAGGGCCCGCGCCCACGATCACCACGTCGTACTCCATCGACTCGCGCGGTTCGGAGTGCGGGCCGAGCTCTTCGGAAACGATCTCTTCGGCCATCGGCGCGCGCGATCCTCAAGACGGAGTGTGGGGGCTCAACCCATATCGAGGGGCGCCGTTGCGTCGGTCAAGCGTGCGGGGGGTGAGCGCGTGCGCTATCGGTAGGGGGTGACGGCCGCCGAACCCGCCCCCGATCCCCGCGCCCTCGAGGCGCTGCTCGCCTTCTGGGCCGAGGCGGGTGTCGACGCATGCCTGGGGGAGGCGCCCGTCGACCGCCTCGCCGCTCCGCCGCCCAGGGCCGAGCCTGCGCCCCCCTCGCCCCCCGTCCGACGCGAC
>JASLDZ010000325.1 GCA_030151985.1 Caulobacteraceae bacterium
AGGTCGCGGGCGATGCCCTGCACGCCCAGCCAGTCCGGCCGGTTGGGCGTCACCTCGAAGTCGATCACCGGCTCCAGGCCGAAGACTGTCGCTGCAGGGGCGCCGACGGCCAGATCGTCGGACAGCTCGAGGATGCCCTCCCCCTCCTCCGACACCTCCAGCTCCTTGGCCGAGCAGAGCATGCCGTTGGAGACCACGCCCCGCACCGGCTTCTCGGAAAGCGTGACGCCCAGCCCCGGCACATAGGCGCCGATGGGGGCGTAGATCGTGGTCAGCCCGGCCCGCGCGTTCGGCGCGCCGCAGACGATCTCCTTGCGTCCGTCGCGCGTGTCGACCTGGCAGACGCGCAGCCGGTCGGCGTTGGGGTGCTGCACCGCCTCCACGATCTTGGCCACGCTGAAGGGCGCCAGCTTCACGCCAGGATCGGAGACGTGCTCCACCTCCAGCCCGGCCATGGTCATGACCTCGGCGATCTCGGCCGCGGGGAGGTCGGTGTCGAGGTGCTCGCGCAGCCAGGAGAGAGTGAACTTCATAGCGGCGAAGCTCTAGTGGTTCGTCTCGCCCGTGTCCTCATTGGAAGCGCCCAGCGGCTTCGATTCCGGCGAGCTCTCCTGCCGCAGGAAGATGCTGAGCACGATGTAGAAGCCGATGGCGAAGAACTCGGCCTCCCAGGTCTGGAAGACCGTGCGCCAGAAGCCGGCCGATCCGACGTAGCCGGCCATCCCCTGCGCCGACAGGTGGCGCAGCGCGCGCTGCTCGTCGGCCTGCAGGGCCCCAAACACCGCATGCGCCGCGAACACGACCGCGAAGACGGCGAAGAAGACCAGCGACAGGGAGTTGGCGTAGACCCACTCCCCGAGCGAGCGCCGGCGGCGGAACAGCTTCACCTCGAAGGTGCGGGCGTTCAGGAGTTCGGGCTTGTCGTGCGCGAGCTTGCGCGAGTGCGCCGCCCCCCTCTGGCGCAGCACCGAGCTGAAGGCGACCAAGACCGCCAGCTGCAGGATCGCGGCCTGCCAGTTGCTGGCCATTCCGTCCAGGAAGTCGCCGGTGGCCAGGTATCGTAGGTAGCCGACGGCCGGCAGGCCCGCGTCCTTCAACTCCCCCGAATAGGCTGTCCAGCCGGTGACGCTCTGCAGCGCGGCGCAGACCGCGAACAGCGTGAAGAGCGCGATGGACATGCTGTCGTCGCGCACGAACCTGGCCACGGCTGAGAAGGGTCCGGTATCGGCATTCCCCATGCCGCCGCAACGCGCGACGCCCATTTCGGCGCCCGCGCCGGAGGCGAATCGACTCAGCTCAGGCCGGTCGCGGGATTGGGCGCCTGGAAGGCGCTGAAGCCGTAGTGGGCGAGCCAGCGGGTGTCGCTCGAGAACATGTCGCGCAGATCGGGCATGCCGTACTTGAGCATCCCCAGCCGGTCGATGCCGCAGCCGAAGGCGAAGCCCTGCCACTCGTCGGGATCGACGCCGCAGGCGCGCAGGACGTTGGGGTGCACCATCCCGCAACCCAGGATCTCCAGCCAGTCGCTCCCCTGCCCGATCCGCACCTCGCCGCCCGAGCGGTCGCACTGCACGTCCATCTCGGCGGAGGGCTCGGTGAAGGGGAAGTGGTGGGGGCGAAAGCGCGTGACCACCGCGTCCGTCTCGAAGAAGCGGCGCGTGAACTCGGCCAGGGTCCACTTCAGGTGGCCCATGTGGATCCCGCGGTCGATCACCAGGCCCTCGATCTGGTGGAACATGGGCGTGTGGGTGGCGTCGCTGTCCACGCGGTAGGTGCGGCCGGGGGCGATGATCCGGATGGGCGGAGACTGACTCATCATCGTGCGCACCTGCACGGGGCTGGTGTGGGTGCGGAGCAAGCGTCGCTCGCCAGTCTCCGGGTCGGGGTGGAAGAAGAAGGTGTCGTGCGTCTCCCGCGCCGGGTGCTTGGGCGGGAAGTTCAGGGCGGTGAAGTTGTGGAAGTCGTCCTCGATGTCAGGGCCCTCCGCCACGGCGAAACCCATGTCGGCGAAGACGGCGACCATCTCGTCCATCACCTGCATGGTCGGGTGCACCGAGCCCTTGCGGCGGGGCGGCGGCGGCAGGGAGAGGTCCACCCGCTCCGCGCTGAGTTTCGCGTCGAGCGCCGCGCTCTCCAGCGCCTCGCGCCGCTCGGCGATGGCGGCGGCCAAGCGGTCGCGCAGCCCGTTGACCAGCGGGCCCTGCACCCGCCGCTCGTCGGGCGAGAGCGCGCCCATGCCCTTCAGGAGGGCGGAGACGGAGCCGGTCTTGCCGAGCGCGCCCACCCGCACCTCCTCCAGCGCCGCCACGTCGGCGGCCGCGGCGACGCGGGCGGAGAGGTCGGCTTCCAGGGCGGAGAGGTCGGTCGGCGTGTCGGCGGTCATGGCGGAGCTTGGTTACAAGCAGGCGGCGCGGCGGGGAAGCGGGGCTTGCCTTATTCCCGCGGCGCCCACCTCATGCGCCGGGAGCGGGGCGCCGTCGTCATGTCCAAGGAATTCGCCGTTGAGCTTGTGAGGCAGGGGGGAGGTCTCCTGGCCGCGCTGGTGTGGGCGGGCCTGGCGCTCGGCCTCGTGCTCCTGTTCCGCAAGCAGATCACGACGCTGCTGGAGGGGCGCGACCTCTCGTTCGAAGGGCTCGGCGTGAAGGTGGCGGTGAGCCGCGCCACGGCGGCGGGCGCCCTGGTGCAGGCGGCGGAGGCCAAGGC
>JASLDZ010000337.1 GCA_030151985.1 Caulobacteraceae bacterium
GGGTCGCGGACGCCGCCGCAGAGCGCGTCCAGCGCTCTTGCGAACGCGGTCTCCGCAGGATCGGCCGCCTCGAACAGGGTGAGGCTGGAGTGCAGCTTCTGGTCGTCGGGCGAGCCGAAGACCTCCAAGGCGGTGCGCCCCTCGAGTCCAGCCGCCGCCTCAGCCATGCGGCGCAGCCGCGGCCCCAGCACCTCGTGCGCCAGATGGGCCCGCGCCTCTTCCAGCGACCCCACGCCATAGAGCCGGGCCGTGGGGCTGGACCCCAGGCCACGGAGCTGCGGGAACACGAACCACATCCAATGGCTGCTCTTGCGGCCGCCCAGCACCTCGGCGAGCGCCCGCTCGTGGACGCCCTCCTGCGCCTCGAGGAACCGGCGCAGGTCGTAAGGATCCCCGACCTCGGGATCGGCGCTCATCGCCAGCGCGGCGCGAGGCCGTCCCGCGGCATGTCATGGGTGATGGAGCGCTCAGCCATTCCAAGACCAACTCGCACCTCGCACCAGAGTTCGGCGGAGGGCGCATGAAGATCGTGGATGCGCTGCTCGGCCGAAGGCTCGCGAACAGCGAGCAGCAGGGCCGCAAGATCGGCTGGCTCGAGGCCGTGCCGGCGATGGGCCTCGACGGGCTCGGCTCCTCCTCCTACGGGCCCGAAGCGGCGCTCAGCGTCCTGATCCCGCTCGGCGCGGCGAGCCTCGGCTACGTGGGCCCCCTCGTCGCGCTGATCGTGGGCCTGCTGGCCGTGTTGTACCTGTCCTACCGACAGACGGTCGTGGCCTACCCCTCCAACGGCGGCGCCTACACGGTGGCCAAGGAGAACCTGGGGCGGCTGCCGAGCCTGCTCGCGGCCTCGGCGCTGATGATCGACTACGTGCTGAACGTGGCTGTCGGCGTTTCGGCAGGGGTCGGCGCCCTCACCTCGTCCCTTCCGGACCTCCACGCCTACACCCTGCCGCTGTGCCTGGGCGTGCTCGCGATCGTGACCCTCGCGAACCTCCGGGGCACTGGAGAGGCGGGCTGGCTGTTCTCGGTTCCGACCTACCTCTTCGTCGGGAGTTTCCTCGTCCTGATCGCGGTCGGGCTGTGGCGGACCGCCCTGAGCGGCGGCCATCCCCACCCCGTCGTCGCCCCGCCTGCGCTGAAGCCCGCTTCGGAGGCCGTCGGCCTGTGGCTGCTGATGCGCGCCTTCGCGGCCGGATGCACGGCGATGACCGGGGTGGAGGCGGTGAGCAACGGCGTCGGCGCCTTCAAGGAGCCTGTCACGCGTCAAGCGCACGTGACGCTGACCGTCATCTGCCTCCTGCTGGGCCTGCTGCTGGCCGGCGTGGCGGTGCTGGCCCGCGCCTACGGGCTCGGCGCCATGGACCAGGGCCAGGCCGGCTATCGCAGCGTGATGTCGCAGCTCGCCGCGGCGGTGGTCGGACGCGGCTGGCTCTACGGCGTGGCGATGGGGAGCCTCTTGGCGGTGCTCTGCCTGTCGGCCAACACGAGCTACGTGGGCTTTCCGCGCGTGTGCAAGCTCGTGGCGCAGGACGGCTTCCTGCCGCGGCCGTTCGCGGTGGCCGACCGCCGCCTGGTCTTCTCGGCCGGCGTCGCCTTCCTGACGGGGAGCGCCGCGACGCTGCTCGTCGTCTTCGGCGGGGTGACCGACCGGCTCATCCCCCTGTTCGCGGTGGGCGCTTTCCTGACTTTCACGATGAGCCAGCTCGGCATGGTGCGGCACTGGCGCCGCGCGGAGGGTCGCCACGCGGGACGCCTCGCCGTCAACGGCCTGGGCGCCGCCGTCACGCTCTGCGCGTTCGTGGTGATCGTGGCGGCGAAGTTCCTGGAGGGCGCCTGGATCGTGGTGCTCGCCATTCCCGGCACCATCGGCCTTTTGCTGGCGGTGCGGCGCTACTACGACGCGCTGGACGCCCGCCTGGAGGCGAAGGGCGCCTTCACCCTGCCGGAGACCGACCCGCCGACCGTGCTGGTCGCGGTGGAGGGACGCTCGCGCATGAGCGACCGGGCGCTGCAGTTCGCCATGACCCTCTCGCCCGACGTGATCGCCATCCACCTCCTGCGCTTGGAAGGGCCGGAGGAGGACGAGGACGGGCGGGCGGTGAAGGCGCGGTGGGCGCGGGAGGTCGAAGAGCCCCTGGCGCGCGCCGGCCTCGCCCCGCCGCGCATGATGATGATCCCCGCCTCCCGCCGCACCCTGCACGAGCCCCTGCTCGCCCTGATCGAGAAGCTGGACGCCGACACGCCCGGACGCTCGGTCGCGGTGCTGATCCCGGAACTCGTCCTGACCCGCTGGTGGGAGCGGCTGCTGCACGGCCGCCGCGCCGCTCGCCTGCGCGCGGCGCTGGTCAAGCACGGCGGCCCGCGGCTCACCGTGATGATCTCGCCCTGGAAGAGCTGATCAGGACGCCAGGGCGGCGGCGGCCGGCTGGCGGACGCGGAGGCTCGCGGCGGCGCAGGCGGAGAGCTCGCGCTCCAGCGTCTCCGCGCGATGCGCGGCGGTGTGCGCGGCCAGGATGCGCGCGCGGCCCGCCTCGCCCAGCCGGTCCCGCTTGGCCGCGGGCAGGGAGAGGAGCGCGTCCAGAACCTCCTCCGTCGAGTTCGCGAGCAGGATCTCGCGCCCGGGCTCCAGCAGCTCCGACAGCCCGTCCCACACGTCGGAGATGATGGGGGTGGCGCAGGCGGCGGCCTCGAAAAGCCGCACGCTGGGGCTCCAGCCGGCGGCGATCATGTCGGCCCGGGTGACGTTCAGGGTGAAGCGCGACCGCGAGTAGAAGGCGGGGTGCTCGGCGGGCGGCAGGTGCTCGATCCGCTCGACGTTTGAAGGCCAGGCGATGTCGGCCGGATACTGCGGCCCCGCCACCACGAAGCGCAGGTGCGGCGCGCGCCGGGCCGGTTCCAGCAGCAGCCGCTCCAGCGTGGGCTGGCGATCGGGACTGTAGGTGCCGAGGTAGCTCAGGTCCCACCGGTGCGGCAGGCGCAGCGGGCGGTAGGCGTCAGGATCGACCGTGCAGTAGAGCGCCCGCGCACGCGGCGCGCCGAACCGCCGCTCCAGGCGCTCCAGGGTCGGCCCGCCCGTGAAGGAGAAGTAGAGGTCGTATCCGGGG
>JASLDZ010000350.1 GCA_030151985.1 Caulobacteraceae bacterium
TCGAAGCTCGACCCCTCGACAAGGGCGCCGGAGACCGAAAGCCGGACGTAGAGCTCGTGGAAGAGGTGGGCCGCCCTCTGGTAGGCGTCGCGGCGGCCCAGGCTCGTGATCCACTCCCGCAGGATCGCCTCGTTCTGGAGCGAACTCCACCACAGGCCCGCCGCCAGCGTCGAGCGGGTGTCGAGGATGGCGCGGACCTCGCGGAGCGGGACCATGGCCACCTCGGCGGTCCCGAGCGCCGCCAGGCTGTGGTCCATCGACCTCAGAACGAAGGCGTGCAGGTCGCACACGTCGCCCGGCAGCATCAGCGCCATGATCTGCCGCTGACCGTCGCCCAGGATCTTGTACTTCGCGGCCCAGCCGGAGACGATCACGTTCAGGCACTCGGGCGGCTCGCCCTGGGTGGAGACGTTGCGCCCCGCTTCGAAGCGCGTCGGGCGCCCGATCAGCCGGTCCAGCAGCTCCCGATCCTCGACCGACAGGCGCGTCACCCGGGACAGCTTCGTCGCCCAAGGATTGCGCATGCGGCCCTGCGTCCCCTCCCTCGCACGGGCGGGGACTGCGACGCAGTCCGGCGCCGCGCCGTTCATCTTTTCGTCGCCTAAGCCGCGTCCGCCGTCGCCAACCTATGTTAAACATGGCGTTCCCGCGCGCGGGCGGGAGGGTGCGACGGCGCGTCTAGCGCTGTGTCGCCTCGGCCAGGCGAGCCGCCACCTCGTTGAAACCGAACGGCTTCTGCAGCGTCGGGCGGTCGCGGAAGGGTTCGGGAACGCCGCTCTGGCCATAGCCGGTGGCGAACACCATGGCTGACCCTCTGGCGGCGACCGCCTCGGCGACCGGCGTCACCGGCTCGCCCGCGACGTTGACGTCCAGAACCGCCACGTCGAAGGCCAGCGCGGGGTCCGCCAGCATCTCCATCGCCTGGTCGATGCGCCCCGCCGTGGCGACCACGACGCATCCCAGGTCCGCCAGCATGTCCTCCAGGAGCATGGCGACGAGGGCCTCGTCGTCGACCAGGAAGACGCGCAGGGGCGTGGCGGGGGAGGTGGGCGGTGTCGTCATGGGTTCCGAGGCGCGACTCCATCGCCTTGCAGCCGGGGCGGCGTCAATGGCGCGCGGCCATGCGACGGACGATCTCGGCCGCCAGGCGAGAGGTTTCGTCGAGCGGCGCATACGTCCAGGAGGGCAGCGCGCCGCCGAACGGGCGTGCGACGCCTCGGGCGGACAGCTCGGCGTAGAAGCGGTCCTTGCGCGCCTGTCGGCCTGAGATGGCGGCGACGTGCACCGGCTTGCCCGTGAACGCCGCCTCGGTGGCCATGTTCACGGAGTCCTCGGTGACGACCACGTGGTCGGCGAGGGCGAGCATGGCGAAGTAGGGGTTGTCTCCTTCGCCGTCCCAGGTCGTCGCGAAGGGGCCTTGCAGCCGGGCGCGAACCGCGGCCGCAGCTTCCGGGGGCGTGCGGCGGGAGACGGTCGCCATCACCGAGCCCTCCAGGTCGCGGGCGGCGCGGGCGACCTCCGCCGCCAGCTGGTCGGCGCGGGCCGGCGGGAGGTCGAAGGCGCGAGAGCGGCCGCCCACCAGGAAGGCGACGCGGGGGCGCGGCAGGCTCGCCAGGGCGCGGAAGCGGCGCGCCTCCGCCTCCAGCCGCTCCCGCGTCACCCGGTTCGGCGAGCCGAGGATGGGAAAGACGCCCTCGCCCCGCAGGGGGTCGTGCAGGGGAGGCGCCACGAGGTCGAACAGGCGCGCCGGCCGCAGCGGGTCCTGGAGCTGGACCACGAAGGCGGAGCCCGCCGACCATCGGCGCACCCCGATCGCGAAAGGAATGGCCGCCCGGCCGGCGGCGACGAGGAGGTCGGGCCACGGGGGCTGGAAGGGATCGCTCGCGGGGTCGCGCGCCGCCCGGGGGAGCAGGATCGCCTGCGTCGGCAGCCGCTGCAGCCACCGCCGCCAGCGCACGCGCTTGACCGAGACGTCGGCGGGCGTGAGGCGGGCGACCGCCTCGGCGACGCCCAGCGCCTGATTCTCGATGCCGGTCCGACCGTCGGAAAGCGCCCAGACGCGCAGCGGCGCGCCGGCGCCGCCTCCGACCGGCTTCAGATCCACTCGACCTTGAGGATCTCGTAGCCCTTCACGCCGGACGGCGTCTGCACCTCGACGACCTCGCCGGGCTCCTTGCCGATCATGCCGCGCGCCAGCGGGCTCGTGAGCGACAGCCGGCCGCGTTTCACGTCCGCCTCGTGCTCGCCCACGATCTGGTAGCGGGCCTCGTCCTCGGTGTCCTCGTCCACGACGGTGACCGTGGCGCCGAACTTCACCTGCTTGCCGCTGAGCTTGGAGACGTCGATCACCTGGGCGCGGCTGATCTTGTCCTCGATCTCGGCGATGCGCCCCTCAATCCAGCCCTGCCGCTCCTTGGCGGCGTGGTACTCGGCGTTCTCGGACAGGTCGCCGTGGCTGCGCGCCTCGGCGATGGCCGCGATGACGCTGGGGCGCTCGATCGACTTCAGCCGCTTCAGTTCGTCGTCGAGGGAGCCATAACCCTCGGCGGTCATCGGGACTTTTTCCATGGACGGCGGAAGACTCTGAAGGTCCGCCTCGAAGCGGCGGGTTGCAGGAAGGGACTTCAGCGCCCGGCGCGAGGCCGGCCGCAGGGCGGAGGAGTATGGGGTCGCCAGCGCCCTACATCAAGGCGGCGCCCCTCAAGGGGTCCGGCGGCTCCGGCTCCAGAGAAGGTAGGCGACGAGCGCCAGGACGATCCAGAACAGCGCGCCGATCAGCTTGAACGTCACTCCGATCGCGGCGATGGCGAGCCAGGCCAGTCCGGCCACCAGCAGGATGAGGATGACGAGCGCGCGCACCATGGCGCGTCAACGGCGCAGCTTGGCGATGGTTGCGCCGGCGGCCGGGCTCCTAGGCGTAGGCGTAAGGGCCGCCCCGCTCCAGGGCGCGCGCGTAGGCGGGCCGCGCGTGCATGCGCTTCAGCCAGGCCATGGCGCGGGGCCGTCCGGCCGCCAGGCCGCCGCGCGCCGCCGCCGCCTCCAGCGGGAAGCTCATCATGATGTCGGAGGCGCCGAAACGCTCGCCCGCGAAATGGTCATGGGCGGTGAGCTCGCCCTCCCAGAAGTCCATGTGCGTCTTCAGCTGCGGGTCCACGAAACCCTTCTGCGCCCGGTCCGCCACGCTCCTCACCAGCGGCCGCATCAGTCCGGGCGCGCGGTCGGGCATGACGCCGAAGACGAGCTTCAGCAGCAGGGGCGTCATGGCCGAGCCCTCCGCGTAGTGCATCCAGAAGACGTGGCGGTCGTGCTCGGGCGTGCCGGGGGGAGGCGACAGGGCGCCCTCGCCGTGCGTCGCCAGGATGCGCTCGAAGATGGCGCCCGTCTCGGCGAACACCCGCCCGTCCTCCTCGACCATGGGCGCCTTGCCTAAGGGGTGGAGGCGGCGCAGTTCCGGCGGCGCCAGCATGGTCTCGGGGTTCCGCTCGTAGCGTTTCACCTCGTAGGGAACGCCCAGTTCCTCCAGCAGCCACAGCACGCGCTGCGAGCGGGAGTTCTCGAGGTGGTGGACCGTGAGCATGGCCGCATCAGACGGGAGCTGGCCGGGCGACGCAAGCCGGGCGACCGCCGCGCCCGACAACCGGGACTTGAGCGGGCGAACGAATGCGGCGATGGTTTCGCGGCACGGGAGGTCGCGACACAATGGCCGAGCAGGCCATCCGCTACAGGCAGCCTTCGCTACCGCTGCGCCCCTTCATCACCACCTACTACTGGGTCGACGTGCCGTCGGGCGCGGGGTCGGTCACGGACTGGCTGCATCCGGAGTGGCCGAACGTCCGCTTCCTGCTCGAGGGGGGCTGGGTGGCCGACCTCGGCGGCGGCTTCGTCGAGGCGCCGCCCTGCGCGCTGTTCGGGCCGACCTGCCACGCGGTGAAGGTCGTGGGGTCCTCGCCCGCCCGCCTGGTGGGGCTGGGGCTCCTGCCGCTGGGGTTCGCCACCCTCTTCGACATCGACGCGGCCAGCCTCAGCCATCGGCTGGGGCCGCTGGACGACCACATGCCTTCCGCCGAGGGGCTCTACGAGGCGCTGGCGACGGAGGAGTCGGATACGGCGCAGGCCGACCTCCTCAACGCGTATTTCGAGGCGCAGGTCCTGGCCCGGCCGCCCGCGCCCGACATGCTGCGCCGCGCCCACGCGGTGCTGCTGGACCCGGAGGTGACCACGGTGGACGCCTTCGCCGAGGCGCTGGCGATCTCGCCCCGCCACCTCCTGCGCCTGTGCCGGCGGCTGTTCGGCTTTCCGCCCAAGCTCCTGCTGCGACGCCAGCGGTTCATGCGCACGCTGGAGGCGGCGCTCGCCGCGCCGGGAAGCGCCTTCGCGCAGCTCCTGGACGACGCCTACTTCGACCAGAGCCACTTCGTCCGCGACTTCCACCAGTTCATGGGCTTCTCGCCCACGGCCTACTTCAACCTGGAGCGTCCGCTGCTCGGACTGGCGCAGCGCGAGCGGCTCAAGGCCCTGGGGGCTTCGTTCCAGGGGCTCCACGCCGAGCGGATGCGGCTGGCGCGGCCCGAGTCCGGTTCATCCAAGCCGCCGATCGCGGACGGGCGTTAGCTCCACCCATCGAAGGTCCGGTTCGCGCCGGTCGTCGGTCACCGCCTCACGGGGGCGTGCGGGAGGCGATGTCGGGGGCGACGTCGGAAGCCTTCCGCGGTTCGGCGGCCGCGCGGGGGCGCGACCCGTCGAGGGTTTGGCTTGGGGCGCGGGCGGCTGAGGCGTCCGCGGCGCAGGCCTTAGGGCGCCGGCGGGCCGCACCCCGCCGGCGCTTTTCCCTTGTCCGGGCTAGGGCGCGCCGGCTCCGACCCGCTCAGGTCCGCTCCGCCTCCACCCACGCCGCCGAGCGCATCTCCTCCAGGCGCGAGGCCGTCCGCTGGAACTCGAACGCTCCCGACCCCTGCGGGTAGAGCGCGCTGGGCTCGGCCGCCGCCAGCACCACCAGCTTGGCTCCCGCCTCGTAGAGGGCGTCCACGCAGGTGACGAAGCGGGCCGCCTCGTTGCGCATCTCCGGCGCCAGCACCGGCACGGCCTCCAGGAAGACGGTGTGGAAGCGGCGGGCGAAGGCGAGGTAGTCGCCGGGCCCCAGCGCCTGGCCGCAGAGGCTCGCGAACCGGGTCCGCACCTGCCCTCCGGCCGCGCGCGGAAAGGTGGTGCGCCGCCCCGCCACCTCGATCGCGCCGCCGGTCTCCGCCGCGCCGTCGAGCAGCGCCGCCCAGAGCGCGTCGAACCCCGCCTGCGCCCCGGCGTCGAGCGGCGAGAACCACACCCGCGCCCCTTTCAGCCGGTCGAGCCGGAAGTCGCGGGGCCCGGCGATCTCCACCACCTCCAGCCGCTCCCGCAGCAGGGCTGTGAAGGGCAGGAAGAGCTGGCGGTTGATGCCGTTCTCGTAGAGGCCTT
>JASLDZ010000433.1 GCA_030151985.1 Caulobacteraceae bacterium
TCACCTCGGGCGACGGAACCGACGACGCCGATCAGCTCGATGCCGCGCTCGCGCATGGCGTCGCGGCGTCCGCGTATCGCGGAGAGCGCGGTGTCCAGTATGGCGGAGCTGTCGCCCGTCATCCCGCCGCCCCCAGGCCGCCGCGGCGGTCGGCGCCGTCCCAGCTGCGGCGGTTGCGCAGGGCGGCGTAGGACTGGGCGAGGCCCGCGAGCACCAGGAACGCGACCGCCCATACCGCGGAGACCCGGCCGGTGGGGCCGACGCTCGCCACCATGCCCGACAGCGCCAGCAACCCCACGCCGTTGAAGAACAGGCCGGAGCCGTTCATCATGCGGATCGCGCTCGGCCGGGTCGCCAGCGCGGCGAAGTAGGCGACCAGACACACGATCGCGCCCGCCCAGCACAGGATGCGGAGCAGGCCGGGATCGAAGTTCACTTCGCCGCTCCCGCCCCAGAGACGGAACTCGGCCGTTCCTTCTTCTTGTACATCGCCAGCATCCGCTGGGTGACCAGGAAGCCGCCGAAGATGTTGACGCTGGCGAGCGCGACCGCGATCGCCCCCGCCCCCTTGGACACCCACACGCCCGCGCTCGCCGCCTGACCCGCCGCGGGATGGGCGGCGGCGGCCAGGAGCGCGCCGACCACGATCACCGAGGAAACCGCGTTGGTAACCGCCATCAGCGGCGTGTGCAGCGCGGGCGTCACGCTCCACACCACGTAGTAGCCGACGAACACGGCCAGGACGAAGATCGCCAGCCGGAACACGGTGGGGTCTACGGCTTCCATGTCAGGACTCCGGCGCGGGAGCGGGCCGGCGCAGGATCACGCCGGCGTAGAGGGAGCAGAACACGATACAGAAGGCCGCCTTGGCTCCCAGGGAGAACCAGGGCTGGGTTGAAAGCCCGCTCCACGCCGCAAAGGCGAGCGCTGGCAGCAGGACCGCGATCGCAGCCCGGCTGGAGAGGAGCTCAAGGAGCCGCATCATCGCTCCTCCGCTCGGGCTGTCGCCTGGGACTGCAAAGTCCCGGCGGTGCGGCTGTGAAGGAGTAGAGTGGAGCCGACGACCCCAGCCGGGACGAAGATCGCGAGCCTGGACACGCTGAGATATGCGGCTTCCATCAGCGACGGCCTTGTGAAAAGGGTGAAATAGGACGCCCGTGAGCCTCCAGGATTATCAGGATGGCGCAACCCAAGCCCATCATCTGCAAAGTATTGAAGACAACCTGCAGAAGAAGCCTCCATTCCGCCATCGGTCCATTCTGACGTACCACTTGGACCAGCTGTCGCACCTCGCTTGGGATCCAAGCCATCAACTGCAGACAGCCGACCACAAGCAGAGCCCATCCAAGGAGTGCGGCCAAGCGGCTCATCAGGACGCCGAACTCAGCCCTGGGTGCACGACCGCCCCGTCCTTGGTCACCAGCGCGGCCTTGAGGATCTCGTCGTCCCACTGCGGCTCCAGCGCGCCCTCCTTGCCCAGCAGGAGGCCCGCGAAGCTGACGAGGTTCTTGGCGTAGAGGGCGCTGGCGTCGGCGGCGACGCGGCCGGGGAGGTCGGCGATGCCCAGCACCTTCACGCCGCCGTCGGTTACGACCGTCTCGTCCGCGACCGCCCCCTCCACGTTGCCGCCCTGCGCCACCGCAAGGTCGACCAGCACCGAACCAGGCCGCATGGTCGCGACCTGCGCGGCCGTCACCAGCCGGGGCGAGGGGCGGCCGGGGATGAGGGCGGTGGTGACGACGATGTCCTGCTTCTTCAGGTGCTCGCCCACAAGTTCGGCTTGCTTGGCCTGGTACTCGGGCGACATCGGCTTGGCGTAGCCGGCGGCGGTCTCGGCGGCCTTGAACTCCTCGTCCATGACCGCGACGAACTTGGCCCCCAGGCTCTCCACCTGCTCCTTGGAGGCGGGGCGCACGTCGGTGGCGGTGACGACCGCGCCCAGGCGCCGGGCCGTGGCGATCGCTTGCAGGCCGGCCACGCCCGCCCCCATCACGAACACCTTGGCCGCCGCGATGGTGCCGGCCGCGGTCATCATCATCGGCAGCGCGCGCCCGTAGGCCTGCGCCCCCTCGATCACCGCGCGGTAGCCCGCGAGGTTGGCCTGGCTGGAGAGGGCGTCCATCGCCTGCGCGCGGGTGATGCGCGGCACGAACTCCATGGCGAAGGCCGCCGCGCCCTTGGCCGCCAGCGCGTCCACGTCGGCGCGCTTCAGGTGCGGGTCGAGCAGGGCCACGACCACCGCGCCGGGCTTCAGCGCGTCCAGCGCCTCCGCCGAGGGCGCGCGCACGCCGAACACGGCGTCCGCCTTGCTCACCGCCTCTGCGGCCGAACCGGCGAGCGTCGCGCCCGCCGCCTCGTAGTCGGCGTCCGGATAGCTGGCGCGCGTCCCTGCGCCCCGCTGCACCACCACGGCGGCGCCGAGGCCCACGAGCTTCTTCACCGAGTCCGGCGTGGCCGCGACGCGCGCCTCGTCCGGCGCTTCGGTCACAACGGCGATGGTCGCGCCCATGTCCCCCCGCGGAGCTTGTCCTGCGAGGCTTGAGCTTACGGACCCTTGCGGA
>JASLDZ010000489.1 GCA_030151985.1 Caulobacteraceae bacterium
GATGGTCCACTCGCCGCCCGTCCTCATCCTCGACGAGCCCACCGCGGGCGTTGACGTGGAGCTGCGCCGCCAGCTCTGGACCTACGTGCAGGAGCTGAACGCGGCCGGCGTCACCATCGTGCTCACCACCCACTACCTGGAAGAGGCGCAGGCGCTCTGCGACCGCATCGCCATTGTCAACCACGGCCGCGTCGTCACCAACGAGCCGACCCGCGACCTGTTGCGCCGGCTCGACACCCGGGCGGTGGTGATCACCCCGCAGAGCCCGCTGGACGCCGCCCCCGCGCTGCCGGGGTTCGACGCCAAGCTGCGTCCGGACGGCCGGCTGGCCGTGACGTTCAAGACGGCGACGGCGGGCGTGGAGCAGGCGCTGGCGGCCGTTCGCGCCGCAGGCGTCCAGATCCATGACCTCTCCACCGAGGATCCCGACCTGGAGGATGTCTTCCTCGCCCTCACCTACGGCGACCCCAACGCCCCCTCCCCCACGCGGGAGCCGGCCGAGGCGGTCTGAACGCGGGGGGCAGCGATTGCGTCCCTCCGCGCCGTCGACTAAACCCTGCCCCCGCCGCCAGGCCGTCCGCACTCGTAGCTCAGCTGGATAGAGCGCTGCCCTCCGAAGGCAGAGGTCACAGGTTCGAATCCTGTCGAGTGCGCCAATTTTCTCATTGCGAAGCAGGGGTTTGGCGTCGCGCCGACCCTGTTTGCGACGGGGTGCGGGAATAAACGCGGCTTAGGCCCCGTCTTCTCCTCAGGACATGAGGAGGAACCTCCATGAGCGTGCCGGACGACGAACCGCAGCCCGATCGGCGGGGCCTCCTGAAATGCATGGCTTGGGCGGGGGGCGGCGCGCTGTGGACCGTGTCCGGCGGCGTCGCGGCCTCGGTCGCGCTCGACAGGGCGCTCGCCGGGCCGAGCGGCGCGGGCGGCTTCAGCTTCCTCCAGCTCAGCGACAGCCACGTGGGCTTCTCCAAGCCCGCCAACCCCGACGCCCGCGCCACCTATCGTCAAGCGCTGGCCAAGGTGGCGGCGCTGCCCCGCCAGCCCGACTTCATCATCCACACCGGCGACATCTCCCAGCTCTCGCGACCTGAGGAGTTCGACGACGCCGACCAGATCGTGCGCGTCGCAGGCGTCGAGGTGTTCCACGTGCCTGGCGAGCACGACCTCTTGGACGACGAGCCGGGCAAGAGCTACCTCGAGCGCTACGGCAAGGGGTCGAAGGGCGCGGGCTGGTACAGTTTCGACCATCGGGGCGTGCACTTCGTGGCGCTCGTGAACGTGGTGAACCTCAAGGCCGGCGGCATGGGGAACCTCGGCCCCGAGCAGATCGCATGGCTCCAGGCCGACCTGGCGGGCCGCTCGAGCTCCACGCCCGTCGTCGTCTTCGCCCACATCCCGCTCTGGACGGTCTACGCCGATTGGGGCTGGGGCACCTCCGACGCCGAGCAGGCGCTGGGACTGCTGCGGCGGTTCGGCTCGGTGACGGTGCTGAACGGCCACATCCACCAGATCACCCAGAAGGTGGAGGGCCACGTCACCTTCCACACCGCGCGGTCGACCGCCTTCCCGCAGCCGGCCGGCGGGACCGCGCCCTCGCCCGGGCCGCTGAAGGTCGCGCCCGAGCAGCTCCCCGCCATGCTGGGCGTCACCTCGGCGAGCTTCGTGCGCGGCCGCGAGCCGATCGCGCTGGTCGACGCCACCCTGGCCTCCTGACGAGGGGATACTCCATGTTCAACGCCAAGGTCTTGGCGGCGGCCGCGACGGTCGCCCTCCTCGCGCTCGCCCCGGCGGCCTCCCCCGCGGCCGTCGCCGCACAGTCGGCGCCCGCCTCAGCGGCCGCGACGGTGCAGATCGACAACTTCACCTTCGGTCCGGCCGCTCTGACGGTTCCGGTGGGAACGACGGTCACCTGGGTGAACCACGATGACATCCCGCATGCGGTCGTCGCGGTGGACAAGAGCTTCCGGTCCAAGGTGCTGGACACCGACCAGAGCTTCTCCTTCACCTTCGGCAAGGCCGGCGAGTATCCCTACTTCTGCTCGCTTCATCCGCACATGACGGGCAAGGTGACCGTGAAGGGCTGACGGCCATGCACACGGCGGGGAACGACGGGTCGTGACCGGAAGAAGACCCTTCTTCCGGCCGCACCTCGTCTTCAGCCGGAGCGCGTCGCCGCCGCCCGCCGCGACGCCTTCCCGCGAAACGGCGCCGTCGCAGCTGTCGCCGGAACAGGCGCAGCGTTTCCGCGACACGGTGCTGCCGCACCTGGACTGCGCCTACAACTTCGCCCGCTACCTCACGCGCGATCCGACGGCGGCGGAGGACGTCGTGCAGGAGGCGTTCCTGCGCGCCTTCCGCGGCTTCGCCAGCTTCCGAGGCGAGGCGCCCCGCGCCTGGCTCCTGACCATCGTGCGCAACACCTTCCTCACCCACGCGGCGGCGGGGCGGGCGGGCGCGGCGGTGATCGTGGGCGAAGCCGCGCTGGCCGATCCCCGGGCGCTCGAAGCGGTCGCCGACCCGGACGCCGAGACGGCGGAACAGGCGCTGATCCGCAGGCGCGAGGCGGCCACCGTGCGCGAGACGATCGAGGCCCTGCCCGAACCCTTCCGCGAAACCCTGGTGCTGCGAGAGATGGAGAAGCTGTCCTACAAGGAGATCGCGGCCCTGATCGGCGCGCCGATCGGCACCGTCATGTCGCGGCTGGCTCGCGCGCGGGCCATGCTGGCGGAGCTGCTGCTGCCACGGCTCGATCCGGAGCGCGCGGAGGAAGCCAGACGATGAGCGCCTGCTCCGACCAGACCGCGCACCTCCACGGCCTGCTCGACGGCGAGCTGGACGCCGCCAACGCGCTCGCCTGCGAGACCCATCTGAAGGGCTGCGCGGCGTGCGACGCCGAGTTCCGGCGGCTGCTCGCGTTGCGCGAGGCGGTGCGGGCGCCGGGCGTCGCCCACGTCGCGCCCGCCGCCTTGCGGGCGCGGATCGAGGCGTCGCTTCCCGCCGTCGGCGAAGCTCGCCCCGCGGTTCGGCGCCGGTGGCGGCGCCGTTGGCGTGGAGTCTCGGCGGC
>JASLDZ010000490.1 GCA_030151985.1 Caulobacteraceae bacterium
CCGCCACGGCGAGCGCGTCGGGGTGGCGGAAGTTCTGGCGCACGAAAGCGGCCACTGCCTGCTCTTCGGCTTCAGCACGAGGGAGGCCCTGGTCGAGAACCCCGACGACGAGCTCTACGCCTCGCCGCTCAGGCCGGACCCCCGCCCGATGGACGGCATCTTCCACGCCACCTTCGTCTCGGCGCGGATGCACTGGGCCATGGACCGGCTCTCGCGGTCTCCGGCCTTAAGCCGGGCGGACCAGGCGCGCGCGGCGGAGGCTGCAGCCTCGGACCTGCGCAACGCGCAGGCGGGACAGGGCGTCGTGCGGGAGCACGGCCGGCTGAGCGCGACCGGACGCGGCCTGATGGAGGCCGCCAGCCGCTACATCGACAGCGTCCACGCCTAGGCGCCGCGCATGCCCGACCCGCTGACCGCGTGATCGTCTTTCTGCACACCGCCTCGCACCGATACACCCACCGGGCCGTGCGCCGCGCGCTCGCCCCGGTCCGGCCGATGTCGTACGAGGCGGCGCTGGGAAGGCACAGCCTCCCTCTCGCGACGTACGTCTTCACCGACCTCGACCGGCTGGGCGCCTGGCCGCTCGAGCTGGCCGCAACCCTCTTCCGGGCGCTCCAGGCGGCAGGTTGCCGCGTCCTGAACGATCCCGCGCGGGTGCTCGGGCGGCTGGCGCTCCTGCGGCGGCTCGCCCGCGCCCGCCTCAACAGCTTCGACGCCTGGCCCGCCAGCGAAGCCGATGCGGTGGAGCGCTTTCCGGTCTTCGTGCGCACCGCCGCCGCGCACCGCGGCAACCTGACCGATCTGCTCTCGACGCCTGCCGAGCTGGCCGAGGCCATCGAGCGCCTGGTTCGCGACGGCTATCCCCTGTTCGACCTCATCGTGGTGGAATACCGGGCTGAGCCTTCGTCCACCGGGGTGTTCCGCAAGCTCTCGATGTACAAGGTCGGCGACCAACTCGTCCCCTCCCCCAGCGTTCATCAGCGGCACTGGATGGCCAAGTACGGCGAGGCGGGGGTCGCAGGTGAGGAAGGCTATCTGGACGATCTTCGGATCGCGCAAACGGCTCCCTACGCGCAAGCCGTCGGCGAAGCCTTCCGGCTCGCGGGCGTCGACTACGGACGCGCCGACTTCGGGTTGGTGGAGGGACGCCCCGAGATCTACGAGATCAACACCAATCCCTTCATCACGCTCAAGCCGACCGAGGCGGCCGACGCGGCGCGCCGCGAGACGGAGGCGATCAGTAGTCAGCGGTTCCTGGAAGCCGTTCTCGCACTCGACAGCCCGCCCGGCGGCCGCGTCCCTCTCCACCGGCCGCACGGCCACGGACATCTTCCCCGCCGACGCCGGATCTCGCCCACGCCCTACTGGACGCCCTAAGGCGCCATCGCACCAGATCTCCGCGCGGGCCGCTCGTCCGCCGGCTTCGCTTGTTCTGGAGAGGCGCCGCCTCCCCATCGCGCCTAAGTCTCTACTCCTGCGAGGCGCGGGGTGCAGCGGGTCCAAAGAACGAAGGCCGCTCTAGGCCGCCGCGAAACCCTCGCTCAAACGCGTCCCGACCAGACCCGCGAGCGCCAAGGCGCCGGACGCCCACCGCTCACCCCGGTTGCGCGACGCGGGACGCGGGCCGAACCTCCCGCGAACCCCGTCCAGCAGCGCGTCGGCGGCGGCGCGCCGGGCGTGGGGATCCGGAGTCGCCAGCGCGCGAACGACCGTGCGCAGGGCGCCGCGCCACCGTTCCGGCCCGTCTCCGAGCCACACGCCCCTGCGGCTGGCGAGGAAGCGGTTGCGCAGGCGGTAGTAGCGCGCGTTGAAGTTCTGGTCGGACCCCTCGCGGGCATGGTGGACCCAGGACGAGCGGTTCACCAGAAGGCTCCAGCCCGCGCGCCAGGCCCGGCAGAACCAGTCCGCCTCCTCGTGATAGAGGAAGTAGGCCTCGTGGAACGGCCCCAAAGCATCGAAGGCGGCCAGGTTCAGCGCAAAGCCCGCCCCGTTCAGGGTACGGGCGGCGCTGACGCCGGGCTCGAGCTCCGACACCGCCTTGTCGGCGTGGTAGCTCCCGTCGAACCAGACCTTGCGCCCCTCGTCCGTCAGGATCGCGCTTCCGACCGCGGCCAGAGAGCGGTCCGCGCGCAGGAGCCGCGCCGCCTGCTCCAGCGCGCCGGGTTCGAGCACCGCGTCGTTGTTCAGGAGGTAGGCGGCGTCCCATCCTTCCCGCGCAAGCGCGCGCAGGGCGCGGTTGTAGCCTCCCGCCCAGCCCAGATTACGGGGATGGCGCAGGGTGCGGACCTTGGGAGAGAGGGCCACGACTTCCGCGCAGCGATCCTGCGCCGAGCCGTTGTCGACGACCCAGATTTCGTCGACATAGCCGAGCATACGCGCGACGGATGCGAAGGTGTCGTTCCACCCGTTGTAGTTGAGGATGACCACGGGGATGCGATCGGAGGCGAGCATGGGATGATCCACAACGACGCTGTTCAGTGCCGCGCGAAAGCACGGCGAGTGAGAGCTGTCCTGGGGTTTCCTGCACCGGCCGACAACTTGGCCGTGTCGTTCCGGAGTAGACTCAAGTCTACAGGATACCGCCGGAGCTGGCGAGGCTGGCCGGCGCGCCCGGCGCCAACGGGCTCGGTCACAGCACGGCGCGTGGCGCTGAGGCGCCGGGCGCCTAACCAGAGCGCTTATCCAGGAGGAGAAGGCCGATCGCGCGACCGGCCTTACGCGGCGAGCGAAACGTGGGGGCCGGCGCGCCTGCTCAGCGCTGCGGATGCGCCCGGCCGGGAGCCGGCGTCACCGAGCCCGGCGTCGGCGCGGCGGGACCGGCCGCGGAGGGAGCGCCGGGGACGCTCTGAGCGCCCGCCGCCTTGGCTTCGTAGATCGCCGCCCTTACCTCGCTGATCGCGCGCAGCCGGGAGCGCTCGAACTTGCTGTCGGTCTCCTTCTGGCTGACGTCGCTCAGCGCCTGCTGCAGATACTTCTGCGTGTCGGCCAAAGCGCCTTCCCCGCTCGGGGGGCGGGCGTCGGCCGGCGGCAGGGCCTTGGCGTCCATGTGCTCGGCGCCGGCGACCTGCAGGATGATGTTCTGGGCGGCGTTGATGTGCTGAAGCGCAGCCCGACCGTGACGGGAAGTCCGAACCGGAGCCGGCGCCGCATACCAGCTGCGCTCGGCCTGCTTCAGGTCCTGAAGGCCGTGCAGGTAGAGCGGATGCGGAAAGCCCTGAGCCTGGCTCTTGGTCCGAGCCTGGGCCGACGCGGTCGCGGTCGCGGCGCAGCAGACAGCGGCCACCGTCAGGACGAGGGTCTTCATCGGCGCTTCGCCTCTCTTCGTTGCGGAGGGGAAGCCTTGCCTTCCGATTTGGGCCGAAATCGACCGGAATTGAGATGCCGGCGCGACGCTGACCGTCGTGGCCGATCTGGCCCTAGCCTCTCGAACGTGGCGTCTTGCGGCGGCGACCCTCAGCCGGCCGCGGACGCGACGCCAGCGGTGCGCTCGCGGGAGCCCGCGTCGGGCGCTCCCGTCGGCAGGAGGCTTCTGAGAAGCTGGGCGACGTAGTCCTCCCACCCGTCCTCCCGATCCACCGGCGTGTCGTTGAGGCAGAAGCGCGCCACCGACGACGCGGGCGAGCGCAGATCCTCCAGCAACTTCTCGCGCTCGCGGGACGGCTGGCTGCGGAGCAGAAGCCGGTCGTCGGAGAGGTGCAGCCGCGCCGCGCCGATCGAGCCCGCGTAATAGTGGTGCAGGAGATTCACGGCCACGCCGTCGGCAGAGCGGAAGCGCCGCGCCCGGACCCGGCCGAGCTCGCCCGCAAAACGCCGCTCGAAGCCCTCCCAGGCCGATCGTCGGAAGGGCTGGCTGACGTGGGAAATGGCGTTCAAGGGGCGAAGCCCCCGCGCCCGCAGCCGCGCGCCGGCGAGCGCGTACTGGACGCGCCCGCGCAGTTCGTGACGGGCCAACGACACGCCCCGATAGCCCATGTCGAACGGCGGCGGCTTGAGCTGCCGCTGGATCGCCCGGACGGTGTTCTCGCCGATGCGGCGGAAGGTCGGGGACGCGTCGTCGCCCACCATCCAGGCGCCCAGGCCGACCTGAGCCCTGCCCGAGGCGTCGAAGAAGTCGCTCGGCGTATGACGCCGCGCGAAGAAGCAGTCGTCGTTCGAGTAGATGTAGTGCTCCGCAAGTCCCGGAATGCGGTGGATGTAGGACTCCACGGCATCGGAATGGAAGAAGGGCCCGTCTGCTTCAGGGATGACCGAGTTCTGTTCGACGTAGCGAACCGCGTCGCCACACTGTGAAAGCCAATCGGGCGCCTGGCCGGCGCCGAAGATGTAGGTGGTGCGTACGAAGGGCAGCATGCGTCGCGCATTGTCGATCGCCAGTCGCAGCTCTCCATGGTCTGCGTAGCGGGCGGGCCCGGCCACATAGGCGTGGTCGGTCTTCACCTCCGTCGCCGCATAGGCGGCGCGACGACGGCTCAGCGCCTCGTCCGCCGCGTTGACCCAGGTGTAGACGTGGTCGATGGGCCCGGCGCTTCCGGCCCGCACCGCTCTCTCGCCCACTGCGCCGGTTTCGGCCCCGTTCTCCCGCAACCGTCCGTTTTGCATATGGAAAGCCCCACTCGCACTCCTTGTGACAGTTTCATGAAACTGTCATCGAGTCGACATGGGGCGCTAAGGGACGGGAGTGGGGATGCTCTGTTGAGGCCTCGAGACAGAGCGGATGCCCGACGCCGGATGGGGCGGATTCCGGCTCCTAGCCGAGAGCCCTGGCGCAGATCACGCCAACGTGCGACGAGGTTCAGGGGGCGAGATCCTCGTCGCGGAAACGCAGCCGCGAGACCACTCCCCGGCCCAGGGCCTGCGACAGCTGAGCCAGACCGAACAAGGCGAGCCGCTTGGCGGTCGGAGCCCTGCGCAGGGAGGCCAACATCAGCGCGCGACCCCTCGAGAAGTCGCGGTAGGTGAAGTTGACCCGCCCCGCCTCCCAGAGGTGGCTGGCCTCGATCTCTCGGGCGAGTCTGCGCCAGCGCCGCACGCCCAGCCTCGCGGGGTAGGCCGGATTGCCCAGGACCGCCGTCAGCGCCGGCCTGTGGTTCTCCCAGTCGCGCGCCAGGCCTCCCGACGTGCTGGTCGCGTAGATCCGGAAGGACATGACCTCGAGGTCGGAGCCGATGTAGCGAAATGGCCCCTCCAGCGCGAGCCGGCACCAGAACTCCCAATCCTCGCTGAGCCGCAGGCGCGTGTCGAAGCCGCCCGCCCGCCTGGCCGCCGCGCTGCGGACCAGGACGTGGCCGCCGTTGGCGATGAAGTTCTCCCGCAGGAGCGCCTCCAGGACGTCGCCGGAGGGGTAGCGCACCGCCTCCAGCGGCTTCTCTCCTGGGTAGGGCGAACCGTCCGCCAGGATCTTCCGGAAAGGGCCGAAGCTCGCCACCGCATGAACGTCGGCGCGCAGCGCGCTCGCCAATCGCTCCAGCGCCGAGGCGTGAAGACGATCATCGGCGTCCAGGAAGAGCACCATCTCTCCGCGCGCCTGCGAAAGGCCCCGGTTGCGCGCGGCGGCCACCCCCGCGTTCGCCTGTCGAAGGACCCGCACCCTCGGGTCGCCCACCCCTTCGGCCAGGACCGCGGAGGCGTCCTCCGATCCGTCGTCGACGACGAGGCACTCCCAGTCGCCCATCGTCTGGGACCGCACCGAATCCAAGCAGGCAAGGAGGAAGCGCGCGGCGTTGAACGCAGGCACCACCACGCTGATCGCGGGCGCCGCCTGCCACTCAGCCCCCGCGGCCTGCGGGCGGTCCGTCATCTCGCCCCCGCGACGCCCAGCTCGTTCCCGGCAGACCCGAAGGCTCGAGGCGGCCGCGCGCGGGTCCAGAGGAAGCCTGCGCCCCAGCTCAGGTGCATGATCACCGCGCAGGCTCCGCTCGCGGCCGCGCAGGGCCGGCCCGACGCGACCCCCAGGGCCAGGCCGTAGACGAGCGCCGCCGCCACATAGCCGGCCGGCACCACCCAGAAGATCGGCGCCGCAAGGCCCAGCAGCGCGCCGCCCGCGCAGGCCAGGACGATGGCCGGAGCCGCGAGCTGGCGGGCTTTCAGCTTCTGGCGCCACTTCAGGCTCGTGCGTGCGCGGCCGACCCCGTAGCGGAAGTACTGCCGCATAAGGGCCAACGGCGTGGACCGTGGCCAGTAGTCGACCTCAAGCTCGGGACAGAACCAGATCCGGTGTCCCGCCGCGTTCAGACGGATGTCCAACTCGGCGTCCTCGTTGGCGCCGAAGCTTTCGTCGTAGCCGCCGACTTCCAGAAAGGCCGCGCGCCGGAAGGCGGCGTGGTGGCCGTGGTCGATCCAGCGGCCCTCGCCCCCGATCCGATGCGCCGAACCGCCCGTGCCCAGCCGCGAGTTGCCGGCCGCCGCCACCGCCTCCTGAAAGCAGCTCTCCCCCACCGTACGCAGCCGCACCACCACGCTCGCGGCGCCGGTCTCGCTCAGGACGCGCTCCAGCCGCGCGACATAGTCGTCCGGGTACCCCGCATGCGCGTCGATCCGAACCAGCGTCTCGACCTCGGGCGCGGCCTCGCGGGCGGCGAGGTTGCAGCCCGCCGCCTGCAGACGCCGGGGGTTGTCCAGGAGGCGCACGCGCCCGTCCTCGCGCGCGATCTCCTCCACGATTTCGCGTGTGCGGTCGGTGCTCCCGCCGTCGGCCACGAACAGCTCGCGAAGCGAGGCCGGGGCGTTCGCCAGGAGCTGGCGCAGGAGGGCGCCGACGTGGGCCTCCTCGTTCAGGGTGGGCACGACGACCGCCAGAGCCCTCATCGGCGCCGGCCCGGCTTCAGATCCTCAAGGTCGTCCAGCAGCGCCGACACGAACGCGGCCTGGGAGCGCTTGACGTCCAAGCGCGCGTCGATCGCCGCGGCGTGCTCGCGGAAGGCGGCGAGCGCCCCCGGCTCGACCAAGCGGTCCAACGCCCCTCGCAGCCCCTGCCCGTCCGCAAAGTCGAAGATGGCGTTCGCCGGCAGGTATTCACGGAAAACGTCGATGTCCGAGCCCAGGACCGGCGTCCCCGTCTTGAAGGCCTCGAGGAGCACGAGCGGCACGCCCTCGAACCGGGAAGGCATCAGAAGCACGTCCGCCGCCTTCAGATAGGCGATCGGGTCCTGCGTCCAGCCCTGCACGCGAACGTCCAGCCCGGTCTGGTCGCCCAGCGCCTCGAGCGTCTCGCGGAAGGGACCGGCGCCCACGAAGACGAAGGTCCAGCCCTTGAAGGCGCCCGGCTCGGCCTGCAGCTGGCTCACCAGCCGGTCCAGACCCTTCTGCGCGGCGTCGAAGCGACCGATGAAGAGCGCGATCCGGTTGCGCGATTCGATAGGCTTGGCGGGAGCCCCGCTGCCGGACGAGGGGGTCGGCGCGACGTTCTCAACCACCATGACCGGCGCGCGCGCCCCCGCCCGCCGCAGCTGCGCCTTGATCGCCTCGGCCGGGACGATCCAGCGGTCCGGACGGGCGTACAGCCGCCGCTTCGAGGCGTCCAGGACAGCCGCAAGGCGTCCCCCCTTGCCCATCTCTCGCGCGCCGTGCGCCATGGGCACGTAGCTGATCATCGGCGTGCGTCGCGAAAGCCAGGTCATGGGGGTGGCGAGGTTCTCGATGCGCCCCTGGAGCATGAGAACGGCGTCATAGGGGGTCGCCTCGACGAAGGCCCTTGCGGCCCGGCCGTATCCCGGTCGCGCGAAG
>JASLDZ010000027.1 GCA_030151985.1 Caulobacteraceae bacterium
GCTGCTGACGCTGGCCGGCGTCCGCTCCAACGTGATGCGCGCCGCCGAGCTGGCCGGCGGTTCCGCTCCCGTCTGCGGCATGGCGATGACCCTGCACGCCCATGGGGAGAAGGCGCCCGGAAAGGCGCACGCCTCTTGCGAGTTCTGCGCCGCGGCGGCCCACGCGCCCGTCCTGGATCGGCGGGCCGCCCTTCTTAGCCGCCCCGAGCCGATCCGCGAATACGACGGTCGCCGGTTAGTCGCTCTTCCCTGCTGCATTGCCGATGCGGGTGGTCGCGCCTAAGACCGGCCTGTGAGATCGCCGCGATCGAGCCGAGGCATCGTCCACGTCGCCGGCCAGCGTCAGCAGCGCCACCGCCAGCAGGGCGGCGACGTGGACGATGCCTCGGCTCGATCGCGGCGATCCCACAGGCCGGTCTTAGGCGCGACCACCCGCATCGGCAATGCAGCAGGGAAGAGCGACTAACCGGCGCCCGTCGTATTCGCGGATCGGCTCGGGGCGGCTAAGAAGGGGGGCCCGCCGATCCAGGACGGGCGCGGGGTGGCCGGTGTCGACAGCGAGCGCCAGAGCTTACGACTTCATCCGTTCGGCGGTGCTGCAGGGCCGCTTTCCTCCCGGCATGCGGCTGAAGGAGGAGGAGCTGACCGCGCTGTGCGGCATGTCGCGCACGCCCGTGCGCGAGGCGCTGCGCCGGCTTTCGATCGAGGGCCTGGTCGTGGCCACGCCGCACCACGGCGCCCAGGTCGCGCTGATGGGCGAGGACGAGCTCGGGGAGATCTATGCGCTTCGCGCCATGATCGAGGCGCACGCGGCGGGCCGCGCCGCCACCCGCATCACCGTCTCCGACATCGACCGGCTGCGGGCGCTCGCGGAGGAGATGGAGGCGGTGATCGAGGAAGCGCGCGACGGCGAGGACCTCAGCGCGCGCTTCACCCCCGCGAACTCGACCTTCCACCAGATCATCATCGACGCCGCCGCCAGCCCTCGGCTCGCGACCATGGGCAGCCTCGTGATCGAGACGCCGCTGATCTTCCGGACGCTGGCGCGCTACTCCAAGGCCGAGCTCCAGCGCTCGATGCACCACCACCGCGAGCTGATCGCGGCGTTCGAGATGCGGGACGAGGACTGGGCGCGCTCGGTGATGCGCAGCCACATCTATGCGGCGGCCCACGCCGTGATTCGCACGGGCGAAGCGGGCGACGATCCTGTCGCCTAAGGCTGGCGCGCCTCCCTAAACGGGCCGGGGACCCGGTCCACGGAGATTCTCGCCCGACCGGACAGCCGACGGCCGCTCCGACGCCTTCGCCGTTCAGCCTATCCCGCCGCCGCAACACGGACGCTGCAAACCCGCCGCAAAGCCGGTTGACCGCGCCATATTAGTATGACTTTTTCCTCCCAAGGGCGCCGCAGCGTGTCCGGAGGGCCGTGGGGCGGATCGTCAGTCCGTCCGGAACGCGGCGTCCAGAGGGAAGGGATGGTCACCATGTATCCGTCGCATCGCCGCGCGCGCGCCCGCGCCGCCGGAGCCAGCGTCCTCGCGCTCGCCTTCGCCCTCGCCGCGGGAGGGGGAGCGCTGGCGCAGACGGCGCCTCCCGGCGCGCCCGCGCCCGCCGGGGCCGCGCCTTCCACCGCTCCTCCGACCACGCCCTCGGCCGCGTCGGCCGACCCGCAGGCGGTGGAGGAGGTGGTGGTCACCGGCATCCGCGCCAGCCTGCAACGCGCCATCGACATCAAGCGCAACGCCAACGTGATCGTGGACTCGATCGCATCGGAGGATCTCGGCAAGTTCCCCGACTCCAACGTCGCGGAGTCGCTGCAGCGCATCACGGGCGTCTCGATCGACCGCTCGGGCGGGGAGGGGCGGTTCGTCACCGTCCGGGGCTTCGGGCCCTCGTTCAACGAGCTCCTGCTGAACGGCCGCACCCTGGCGACGGAGAACCCCGGCCGCCAGTTCAGCTTCGACCTCCTGCCGGCCGAGCTGATCTCCGGCGCCGACGTCTACAAGACGACCGACGCCTCCCTGCAGGAAGGCGGCATCGGCGCCACCATCAACCTGAAGACGCCGCGCCCGTTCGACATTCGCGGCCAGCGCATCATCCTCTCGGCCAAGGGCGAGTACGAGGACCTCTCGGGCCAGGCCTCGCCCGAGGCGTTCGGCCTCTACAGCAACACCTTCCTCGACGGGCGGCTCGGCGTGCTGGCCTCGGTCGGCTACCAGAAGCGCCAGGCGCGCATCGACCAGGCGGAGGACGACGGCTACTACCTGACGCCCACCGCGGGCGCGCTCAGCAACGTCTATGTGCCGCAGAACTACAACCAGATCTCCGACAGCGAGGACCGCGAGCGCACCAGCGTCACCGGCACGCTGCAGTACAGGCTCACCGACGACCTGACCCTCACGCTGGACGGCGTCTACAACCGCTTCACCGTCGCCTCCGTCGCCAACCAGGTCGGGCACTTCTTCTCGCCGTCGGACTTCTCCAACGTCACCGCCGACGGCAACGGCACGGTCACGAGCTTCGACCAGAGCAACGCGGGCCACACCGACTTCGTCAGCCGCACCTTCAACCGCCCGACCGAGCTCAAGGCTTTCGGCTTCAACGCCGCCTGGACGCCGTCGAGCCAGTTCAGCCTGAAGTTCGACAGCTCCTACTCCAAGGCGACGGACGACAGCGGCGGCGGGCAGATCTTCGCGGTGATCGGCTACAACAACCCGCTGCACTTCGACGCGACGGGCTCGGGCCTGCCCAACATCACCACCCAGAACAGCACGACCGACGCCACGGCCGGCCACGCCCACTTCGTCACTCGGGAAGGCTCCGACATCGCCGAGACCGTCTACGAGCAGCGGATCGACGGCGAGTACAAGACCAACTGGGAGCACTTCACCGCGATCCGGTTCGGCGCCATCTACACGGACCGGACCAAGACCGAGCAGCTGATCCGCTCCGACAACAACGCCGGCTGCGTCTACTGCGGCTACGGCATCCCGGTGCCGCAGGGGCTGCTGCAGCCCTTCGATCCGGGCTCGTTCCTGAGCGGCGAGAGCGGCGACTTCCCGCGCAAGTGGCTGAGCTTCGACCCGAACGCCTACTTCGCCTTCCTCTCCACCCCGTCCTCGGCGTTCGCCGCGGCCGGG
>JASLDZ010000028.1 GCA_030151985.1 Caulobacteraceae bacterium
CTCCGCGGCCCGGATCACGCTGTCCATCCGCGCGACGTTGGAGGCGAAGCAGCCGACCGCGACCTTGCCCTTGAGCGTGGCGAGGAGCTGAGACAGCTTCTCCCGCACCTCCGCCTCGGAGACTGCGACGCCGTCGACGAAGACGTTGGTGCTGTCGCAGGTCATCGCCAGCACGCCCTCGTCGCCGAGCTGGCGCAGGCGGTCCATGTCCGTGGGCGGACCCACGATCGGGTCGGGGTCGATCTTCCAGTCGCCGGTGTGGAGCACCAGCCCCAACGGCGTCTTGATCGCCAGCGCGTTCGGCTCGGGCGTCGAGTGCGTCATGGAGACCAGCTCGATCTCAAACGGGCCGAGCTCCAGGTCGCCGCCGAGCTGCACCTCGTGGATCTTCACCTCGTCGAGCAGGTCGGCCTCGCGCAGCTTCTCGCGCAGGATGAAGGCGGTGAAGGGGGTGGCGTAGATCGGCGCCTTCAGCCGCGGCCACAGGCGCGCCACCGCTCCGATGTGATCCTCGTGCGCGTGGGTCAGCACGATGCCCAGGATCTGGTCCGCGTACTCCTCGATGTAGCTGGGGTCCGGCACGATGATGTCGACGCCGGGCGTCGTGTGGTCGCCGAAGGTGATGCCGATGTCGACGACGATCCACTGGCGCGCGTGCGCCGGACCGTAGCCGTACAGGTTGAAGTTCATGCCGATTTCGTTCGATCCGCCGAGCGGCAGGAAGACGAGCTCGTCGTCAGGGTTAGTCTTGATGCTCATGTGTCCGTCAGATGGGCGTTGCGACGCCAGATTTCGAGAAGGCCCCGCAGCGTAAGGTCGGGATCGAAGCGGTCGATGGAGGTGGTGGCGCCCTCGAACAGGCTGGCCACCCCGCCGGTGCCGACGACGGTCATGGGCTTGGCCCATTCGGCCTTGATGCGCGCGACAAGGCCCTCGATCAGGCCGATGTAGCCCCAGAAGACGCCCGACTGCATGGCCTCCACCGTGCCGCGGCCGATGGCGCGGTCGCTCGGCGGCCGCTGGATCGCGATGCGCGGCAGGCGCGCGGCCGCCTCGTGCAGCGCCTGCATGGAGAGATTGACGCCGGGAGCGATCACGCCGCCCTCGAACCCGCCGTCGGCGGCGACGACGTCGAAGGTGGTCGCGGTGCCGCTGTCGATGATCAGGAGGTCGCCCTTGTAGGCGACGTGCGCGCCGATGGCGTTCACCAGTCGGTCGGCCCCCGCCTCGCTGGGCTTGTCGATGCGCACCGGGATGCCGAGCTCGGCGTTCTCGCCGATCACCAGCGGCTCGGTCTTCAGGTAGCGGCGGGCGAGGTTGCGCAGGTTGAACACCGACTGCGGCACCACGCTGGAGACGATGCACCCGTCCAGCGCGCCGAGCGTCAGGCTCGACATGGCGAGCAGCTGGGAGAGCCACACGGCGTATTCGTCGGCCGTGCGCGTGCTCTCGGTAGCGCTGCGCCAGCGGGCGATCCACTCCTGCCCGTCGTGGACGGCGAAGAGGGTGTTGGTGTTGCCCTGCTCGATCGCCAGCAGCATCAGGCGGGCTCCTGCACCGGGAAGACGTCTCCGGCGGTGATGCGGCGGATGGCGCCGTCAGGAAGGCGTAGGCGCAAGGCCCCGTCGGGCTCCAGGCCCTCGGCGACGCCCTCCACCGTCTCGTTCGGCAGCCGCGCGACGCAGCGTTCGCCGAGATGGGCGGCGCGCGCGGTCCAGGCGTCCGCGACCGCGGCGAACCCGCCCTGCTCCCACAGGCGCAGGCGGCGGTAGAAGGCCTCTCTCAAGGTGTCGAGCGCGGCGTCGAAGGTGGGCGCGGGCGCGTCGGCGGTGAGATGGTCGGCCAGCGCGGTCGCGGGGCGCTCCGTGCCGGAGGGCGCGGAGGCGAGGTTCACGCCGATCCCGACCGCCAGCCACAGCCCGCCGTGCGCCCGCGCGCCGGACTCCACCAGGATGCCGCACGCCTTGCGCCCCGCGACCTCCACGTCGTTAGGCCACTTCACGCGCACGAGGCTGAGCGGGACGTAAGCCGCGCAGAGGTCATGCGCCGCCAGCGCGGCCACGAAGGCCACCTGCGCCGCCTCGGCGGGCGGCTTGTAGGTCGTCAGCAGCAGCGTGGCGGCGAGGTTGCCGGTGGGCGAACTCCAGTCCCGCCCCCGCCGCCCGCGCCCGGCACTCTGCGTGCGTGCGGCCACCCACAGCGGCCCGCCCTCCCCCACCTCGGCCAGGCGGCGGGCCTCCGCGTTGGTGGAGTCGAGCGCGTCGTGGACGACGGCGGGCGCCGCGCTTTCGCCCCCGGTCAGCAAGAGCGGAGCGTGGTCACGGCTTCAGCGCCGTGAACGCCTGGCTCGCCAGCCGCGCCGCGGGCTCCAGCACCGCCAGCGCCGGGAGCACCACGGGGAAGCTGAACAGCGCTGCGGCGTACGCCACGCCCTTGGCCTCCAACGGCGCGCGGTCCGGCGGCGCGCCTTCGGGGGCGTCGAACCACATCGTCTTGATCAGGCGCAGGTAGTAGAAGGCGGCCACCACGCTCATCACCAGCGCGAACACGGCCGCGGGCCAGACCGGCGTCGCCAGCGCGGCCTTGAACACGAAGTACTTTGACCAGAAGCCCGAGAACGGCGGCAGGCCCAAGACGCTCAGCGAGAAGGCGGTGAGGCACAGCGCGATGCCCGGTCGGGTCCGCACCAGCCCTCGGAAGTCGGCCAGCGTCTCGATCGGCTTTCCGTCGCGCGCGAGGGCGGCGAGGCAGGCGAAGAAGCCGGTGATGTCGACCATGTAGAGGACCATGAACACCAGCATGCCCTCGACGCCCGCCTGGGTGCCCGCCGCCAGACCGATGAGGGCATAGCCGATGTTGGCGATGGAGCTGTAGGCCAGCAGGCGCTTCAGGTTCTGCTGCACGAGCCCCGCCGCCGCGCCGACCACCACGCTGATGACGCCGAGGGCCACCAGCACCTGCCCCCACTGCCAGGTCGCGCCCGGGAACGCCTGCCCCAGCGCGCGGGCGAA
>JASLDZ010000045.1 GCA_030151985.1 Caulobacteraceae bacterium
CGGCCACCAGGAGCTGCTGCAGGATCGAGAGCAGCTCGGAATAATCCATCTTCCGCGGGTCGCCCTCCTCGGCCAGGTCGGCGTGGACGAGGTCGGAGATGATGTCCTCGGTCGGGTGCGCGCGCTTGGCCTCGATCACGCCGACGAAGTAGCGCTGGAACTCCACGATCCGCCGCGCCGCCTCCAGCCGGGTCGCCTTGTCGCTGACGCCGCCGAGCTGGACGATGAACGCCTCCGACCAGCGGTGGAAGCGGTCCATGTCCGCCCGCGGCGCGCCTAGCGCGTCGGCGATCACCGTCATGGGCAGGTGGTTGGCGAACTGCGCCTTGAACTCGCACCGCCCGTCGGCCGCGAAGCCGTCGAGCAGGTCGGCCGTCACCTGCGCCATGTAGGGCCCCATCCCCTCCACCCGCTTGTAGGTGAAGGCCTTCATGGCGAGCTTGCGGTAGCGGGTGTGCGCCGGCGGGTCGGCGGTCAGCATGGTGTTGGTGACGGGCCAGCCCTCCGAGAGGATCGCCGCCTCGTCCGCGTCGATCCCGCTCGTGGTGCCGGAGCGGAGCTGGGCGGAGAAGTCGTTCGAGAACACCAGCGGCTGGCGGTTCACCTCCATGATCAGGTCGTAGGTGGAGACCGAGACGATCCCGGTGTTCGGGTCGCGGAACACCGGCGCCTCGCCCCGCAGGCGCGCGAAGTAGGGATAGGGGTCCTGCAGCAGCTCGGGGTCGAAGGCGTTGATCGCGTGCAGCGGGCAGGTCGCGGGATCGGGCTTCAGCTCCAGCGCCGCATGCGGGTCGAGCGTCGCGTCGTCCATGCCGCCGCCTCCTCAGGCCAGGTAGCCGCCGTCGACGGGCAGGTCGGCGCCGGTGGTGAAGCTCGACTCGTCGGACGCCAGGAACACGACCGCGTCGGCCCCCTCGCGCGGCCGTCCCAGCCGCTTCATCGGGTGGACGGAGGCGAAGCCCTCGATCACCTGCTCGCGGGTGGCCCCCTGCGCCTCGCCGGCGGCGATGTAGCCCTCGACCATCTCGGTGTGGATGGCCCCTGGGAGCACGGCGTTGCACCGGATGTCGTAGCCCGCGTCGGCGCAGGCGTGCGCCACTGCGCGCGTAAGCAGCCGCACCCCTCCCTTGGAGGCGGAGTAGGCGGTGAAGATTCCCCCCGCCTTCACGCCCAGGGTGGAGCCGAAGTTCACGATCGAGCCGCCCACGCCCCCCTTCAGCGCCTCCACCCCGTGCTTGCAGCCCAGGAAGGTGCCCTCGAGGTTGATGGCGATCGTCTCGCGGAAGCCCTCCAGCGTCTCCTGCTCGATGGTGGCGGGCCTGGAGACGCCGGCGGAGTTCACCACCGTGGTCAGCGCGCCGAAGCGGTCCTGCGCCGCCTTCACCGCCGTGCCCCAGTCGGCGTCCGACCGCACGTCCAGCCTCACGAAGATCGCCGCCTCGCCCAACTCTCGCGCCAGCGCCTCGCCCTTGTCCGCGTTCAGGTCGCCGAGCGCGACCTTCGCGCCCTCCTCCACGAAGCGCCGCGCCGACGCCGCGCCGATGCCGCTCGCGCCGCCGGAGATCAGCGCCACCTTGCCCGCAAGCCGCACGCCGCTTCTCCCTGCCCTAGCGCCCCGCGGCGATCGTCGCCTCCGCATGTGACGCCCGGCAGATAAACCGATCAACCTGCCGATAACAAGCAGGGTTGACTTTTTCTTGGGGCGCCGGGATCGTCCCGCTACGGCTCAGGTGACGCAACGGAGCGCTTCGAGACGCTCCCGCGCCTGGACCCGAGGAAACGGGGGAGGACGGGCGATGGCCAAGGGGCGCGCGGGCGGAGGTGGATCGGTCTTGGCCGCCCTGGGAGCGTTCGCGCTCTCGGGCGTGGCGATGCAGGCGCAGGCGCAGACGACCGTGCAGACCGCGCCGCAGTCGCCCTACACCAGCCCGCCCGAGGGGACGCAGCTCGAAGAGGTGGTGGTCAACGCCCGCCAGCGGACAGAAACGGTGCAGACCACGCCGGTGGCCGTCACCGCCATCTCGCCCGCGGTGCTGCAGAACGCCGCGGCGCCCACCATCCAGGATCTGGCGGGCCGCGCGCCGAACCTGGTGCTGGACCCCGTCAACGCCGGCCCCTCGGCCGCCGCCATCGCCATCCGCGGCATCAGCTTCGAGGACATCGAGAAGTCGTTCGACCCCGCCGTCGGCGTGATCATCGACGGCGTCTACATCGGCACCAACACCGGGCAGCTGACCGACGCCTTCGACGTCTCCTCCATCGAGGTGCTGCGGGGACCCCAGGGAACGCTCTTCGGGCGCAACACCACGGGCGGCGTCATCAGCCTACGGCGGACGAAGCCCACCGGCGTCTGGGGGCTGAACATCGACACCATCCAGGGCGACTACGGTCGCAACGACTACCACGCCGTGCTGAACCTGCCCGAGATCGCCAACGTCTCGACCAAGCTGTTCTACACGCGGCGCATCTCGGACGGCTACGTCCACAACGTCACCCTGGACCGGGACGACACCAACAAGAGCGACGTCGAGCGGTACGGCGCCACCTTCCTCTGGAAGCCGACCCCGGCGCTGGACGCCCTCTTCACCATCGAGAAGGCCAGGGAGCGCAGCCGGCCGGACCAGGGCTCGCTGTCGACGAGCGCCGACCTGGTGTGCTCGGGCGTGCCCGTCCCGATCCCGCCGACGGGCGACCTCCTGATCCCTGGCAACACGCCGCCGTTCACCGCGCCGGCGAACGAGTGCAACAGAAACACCAAGGACGACCTCTACACGACCTTCACCAACGTCCTGCAGCGCGCGGTGAACGACGAGGTCGATCTTACGGGCGAGATCAACTACCGCATCGGCGGCATCACCCTCACCTCCGTCACCGGCTACCGCAACAGCCACGAAGACACGGTGCAGGACTTCGACGCCACGTCGATCCACTTCTACGAGACCGACCGCCCCGAACGCTACCACCAGGTCAGCGAGGAAGCGCGCGCCGCCGGCAACGTGACATCCACGATCGACTTCGTGGCGGGCGTCTACTACTTCGACAGCGGTTACGTGAACAACCAGACCACGAACCTCGGCCCCGCGTTCATCCCGCTGGCGATCGACGTTCCGGCCGCGCTGCTCGGCCCCAACCCGCCCGGCGTGCAGACCTTCCAGCACGTGACGCACCACTCGCAGTCGGTGGCGATCTTCGGCGACGTGAACTGGCAGTTCCTGCCCAAATGGCGGATCACCGTCGGCGGCCGCCAGACCTGGGACGACAAGGATGTCGACAACGAGTCCGTGGGCGTCTTCCACGTCAAGGCTAAGGCCTCCTGGGACCAGTTCACCCCGAAGGTCTCGCTCGACTACCGGCCCAACTCCAACATCCTGGCCTACTTCAGCTACTCGGAGGGCTACCGCGCGGGCGGGTTCAACGGTCGGGGCGCCACCGCGGTATCGGCCTCCACCCCCTACAATCCGGAGACGGTCACCAGCTACGAGATCGGGCTGAAGAGCGAGTGGTTCGACAAGCGCTTCAAGGCGAACGTGGCCCTGTTCGACTCCAGCTACGACAACAAGCAGGAGGAGGTCGTCGTCCCGGTGCTGAACCCGGCGCCCGGCCAGCTTCCCGACGACACGCTGGTGGTGAACGCGGCGACCGCGACCATCCGCGGCGCCGAGTTCGACACCGAGGCGCTGCTCAGCCGCAACTTCACCATCCGCGGCACGCTGGGAATCCTGGACGCGAGCTACGACAAGTTCCAGCGGCTCGACGTGACCTACTCGAACACCACCGCGACGACGCCCGTGTTCGTGTACGACGACCTCACCAACATGCACCTGCGCCGCACGCCGCCGGTGACGGGGGGCGTGGGCTTCGACTGGCGGATGCCGGTGTCCTACGGCCTGTGGACGCTGTCGGGGGACTATCGCTACAGCGCGCCCTACCAGACCTCGATCGTCACCGCGCCCGGCACCGGCACCTACACCGGCTCCTGCGTGCCGGGCAGCGGGAACGTCACGGGGTGCACCTATGTGCAGCCGGTCAACGATCCGCGCGGCCGGGCGCAGTCGCGCAACACGGTGGACCTGAACCTCGCCTACGAGCGGCCGATGCCGACCGGGGCGCTGCGCATCGCGGTGTTCGTCCGCAACCTGACTGACGACAGGGGCTTGGCGGCGGCGCTGCCGGTGGCGGGGCTGTTCACCTTCGGCACGGGGCGCGCGCCCCGCACCTTCGGCGTGCAGCTCGGGTACAAGTTCTGATGCCGAAGCGCCGCTCCGACAGTCCAGAGGAGCGGCGCGCGTGACGGGCGAGCTGGAGGGCCGCGCCGCGATCGTGACGGGCGGGACGCGCGGGATCGGCCGCGCCATCGCCGCCGCCCTGGCGAAGGCGGGGGCCGACGTCCTCATCACCGGGACGGATGCAGGCCGCACGCGCGAAACCGCGGCAACGCTCCGGGCGGAGACCAAGGGCCGCGTCGTCGGCCTCGCCGCCGACCACGGCTCGGACGCCGACTGGGGCCGCGTCCTGCTGGGCGTGCAGGAGGCGTTCGGCCGGCTCGACATCCTGGTGCTGAACGCGGGCGTCTCCGCCGGCGTGCCGACCGCGCAGATGTCGCTGGAGACGTTCCGCGATCTGAACCGCGTCAACCTGAAGGGCGTGTTCCTGGGCCTGAAGCACGGGGTCGCCGCCATGCGGGCGGGGGGCGGCGGCGGCAGCGTCGCGATCGTCAGCTCGATCGTCGGGGCCAAGGTCGGCGTGCCCGACCACATCCACTACGCGGCGGCCAAGGCGGGCGTGCGCATGATGGCCAAGGCGGCGGCGCTGGAGCTCGGCCCCGAGCAGATCCGGGTCAACACCATCCATCCCGGCATGACCCGCACCGACATGACCGCCCGCTTCCCCCCCGACCTCGAGAAGACCATCCCCATGCGCCGCTACGGCGAGCCGGAGGAGGTCGCCGACGCCGCCCTGTTCCTGGCCTCGGACCGCTCGCGCTTCATGACCGGCGCCGAGATCGTGATCGACGGCGGGTGGGTCGCGCGATGACGGGCTCGCTGGCAGGGCGCACGGTGGTCGTCACGGGGGCGACGCGAGGCATCGGGCGCGCAACCGCGCTGCGCCTCGCCGCGGAGGGCGCGCACGTGATCGCGACGGGTCGCAGCGAGGCGGACGGCGCGGAGACGGTGCGGCAGGTGGAGGCGGCCGGCGGCTCGGCGGAGTTCCTTCGCCACGAGGTCACGAGCGACGCCGACTGGGCCGCGGTGACCGCGGCGGCTGAGGCGCGGGGCGGCTACCGCGGCCTGGTCAACAACGCCGGCCTGTTCTTCGTAAAGCCGCTGGCCGAGACGACCGAGGCGGACTTCGACGCCATCTACGCCGTCAACGTCGAAGGGACCTTCCTGGGCGTCAAGCACGCCACCGCCGCCTTCGTCCGCGGCGGCAAGGGCGGCGCGATCGTCAACGTTTCGTCGCTCATGGGCCAAGTCGGCGTGGTGGACGGGATCGCCTACTGCGCCACTAAGGGCGCCGTCACCGGCATGACCAAGGCCGCCGCGATCGATGGCGCGGCGCTCGAGCCGCCCGTGCGCGTCAACTCGCTCCATCCGGGCGTAATCTGGACGGAGATGATCACCGGCCAATTCGGCGACAGCCAGGCCCTGGCCGACGCCTTCGCCGCCGACACGCCCCTGCGCGCCGTCGGAAGCCCTGAGCACATGGCCGACGCCATCCACTACCTCATCAGCGACGAGAGTTCGTACGTCACCGGAGCCGAGCTCACGGTCGACGGCGGGCGCGGCGCGGACTGAAGCCGGAGTAGCCCATGCAGTTGTCCCGCGATGAACTGAAGCGCGCCTACCGCCGCATGTTCTCCATCCGAACCTTCGAGCAGCGGGTGGAGAAGGAGTTCGCCCAGGGCAATATTCCGGGCTTCGCGCACGTCTACCTGGGCCAGGAAGCCTCTGCCGTGGGCGTCTGCCACGACCTGGGCGACGACGACTACATCGGCTCCACCCACCGCGGCCACGGCCACTGCATCGCCAAGGGCGTGGACGTGAAGGGCATGATGCTCGAGATCATGGGCAAGGCCGAGGGCCTGTGCGGGGGCAAGGGCGGCTCCATGCACATCGCCGACCTGAAGAAGGGCATGCTGGGCGCCAACGCTATCGTCGGCGGCTCGCCCCCGATCGCGGTCGGGGCGGCGCTGACGCAGAAGTACCGCAAGACCGGCAAGGTGGCGGTCGCGTTCTCGGGCGACGGCGCGGCCAACCAGGGCACCACGTTCGAGGCGCTGAACATGGCGGTGGTCTTGAAGGCGCCCTGCATCTTCATCTTCGAGAACAACGGCTACGGCGAGCACACCCACGTCTCCTACGCGCTGGGCGCCGAGAGCCTGGCCAAGCGGGTGGAAGGCTTCGGCCTGCCCTGCCCGGTCGTCGACGGCATGGACTTCTTCGCCGTGCATGACGCCATGCGGGTCGCGCTGGAGCACTGCCGGGCGGACAAGGGCCCCTATGCGCTGGAGCTGATGAACCACCGCTTTCTCGGCCACTTCGTCGGCGACCCGCAGGCCTACCGCCTTCCGCACGAGCTGGAGGCGGCGCGGGGCAAGGACGCGATCCCGGCCTTCCGCAAGCGCGTCACCGAGGCGGGCCTCCTGGACGACGCCGACCTAGACGCCATCGAGGCGGAGGTCGAAGCCGAGGTGGAGGACGCCACCGTCGCAGCCCTCGCCGCCGCCGCCCCCGACCCCAAGCGCACCCTGACCCGCGACGTCTACAAGGCCTATGCCTGATGCCCAAGAAGACCTACCTGCAGGCCATCAACGAGGCGGTGCGCAGTGAGATGCGCCGCGACGACCGCGTCATCGTGCTGGGCGAGGACGTGGCCGGTGGCCAAGGGGGCTCCGGCGAGCCCGGCGGCGTCGGCAGCGTGTTCGGCCAATCCAAGGGCCTCTACACCGAGTTCGGTCCCACCCGCGTGATCGACACCCCGATCAGCGAAAGCGCCATCGTCGGCGCGGCGGCGGGCGCGGCGCTCACCGGCCTGCGTCCGGTGGCCGAGCTGATGTTCGTGGACTTCGTGGGCGTCTGCTTCGACCAGATCTACAACCAGACGGCGAAGTTCCGCTAC
>JASLDZ010000052.1 GCA_030151985.1 Caulobacteraceae bacterium
CAAGGTCCGCGCCGAAAGCGCCAACCAGGCCAAGAGCGAGTTCCTGGCCAACATGAGCCACGAGCTGCGCACGCCGCTGAACGCCATCATCGGCTTCAGCGAGATGATGACCGCCGAGATGTTCGGCCGCCTGGGCGACGCACGCTACGTGGAATACGCCAAGGACATCCACGGCTCGGGCCAGCACCTGCTTGCCCTCATCAACGACATCCTCGACATGGCCAAGATCGAGGCGGGCAAGCTGAACCTGCGCATGGCCGCGCTCGACGTGCTGGAGGCGGTGGACGACGCGGTGCGGCTGGTGCGCGCGCGCGCCGACGCGGGCGCGCTGCAGCTGGTGCTCGACGTCCCCGCCGACCTGCCGGACGTGGAGGCCGACGAGCGGGCGCTGAAGCAGGTGCTGCTGAACCTCCTCTCCAACGCCATCAAATTCACCCCCGCCGGCGGCCGGGTGGAGGTGAGCGCGCGCGAGGAGAAGGGCGCGGTGCGCGTCAGCGTGAAGGACACCGGCATCGGCATCGCCCCCGACGACCTCGCCCGCCTGGGCCGCCCCTTCGAGCAGGTGGAGAGCCAGCACGCCAAGACTGTGCAGGGCTCAGGGCTCGGCTTGGCGCTCACCAAGGCGCTGATCGCGCTGCACGACGGCGAGTTCGCGCTGGAGAGCGCGCCGGGCGTGGGCACCACCGCCAGCTTCGTGCTGCCCGCCTACGTCAAGCCGTCCCGCCTGCGGGCAGAGCGGGCCGCCTAGGAGGCGCTGGGCCCTCAGACGAGGCCGGTCAGGGGCGGCGCGGAGCGGCTGTTGCGGAACACCTGGGCCTCCAGCGCGCGCCGGTCCACGCCCAAGTGGTCGGCGAGCACGCCCTTGAACACGCTGCGCATGTCGAGCGTCGGGGCCAGGTCCCGGTTCTCGAACAGTCGCGCCGGCTGGAGCGTCGGCCAGTCGCCGACGAGGCCGCCCGGCTTCAGCGCGCCCCCCGCCAGGATCAGGGTCGAGGCGGTGCCGTGGTCGGTGCCGCGCGTGCCGTTCATGCGGGCGGTGCGGCCGAACTCGGTGGCGGCCACGACCACCGTCTGCGCCCAGGCGGGGCCCAGCCCCTCCTTCAGCCCCTCGATCACGCCGTCGAGGTTGGCGAGGCGCTGGGCGAGCTGGCCCTCGGCCGCCCCCTGCGCGGCGTGGGTGTCGAACCCGTCCAGCGAGATCACCGCCACCGAAGGCCCGCCCGGCTGGGTCAGGAAGCGGGCGGCGGTGACGGCGAAGCCCTTCGCGTCGCCCCGGCTGAGGGCGCCGGTCGACAGCCGGTCGGCCTCGTCCTGCGTCTGCAGCCCGCTGGCGAGCGCGGGCGCGAGCAGCGGGTCGCCGCGGTAGAGTTCCTGAAGGGCGGCGGCGACGCGCGCCTGGTCCGCGGTCCTTCGGCCGCCGGGCGACCAGCTCTGCGTGGGGACGGGGCCGCGCAGGATCAGCGGCTCCTGCGGGCCTATCCCGATCGCCCCTCCGCCGCCCGGCCCCATCGTGGCCAGCGCGCGGTTCAGCCAGCCGGTGGACGCCTCGTAGAGCTGCGATCCGCCGCTCTCCAAGAGGTCCTGCGCCTCGAAGTGGGAGCGGATGTGCTGGGGCAGGGCCACGGCGGGCGCGATCCGCGCATGTCCGCTCGTGGCCAGCGCATGGAGGGCGGCGAGCTTGGGGTGGAGCGCGAAGTGGTCGTCCAGCCGCAGCGCCTGGTCGGCGGGGATGGCGATGGGGCCGCGCAGGGACGCGTAGTCCGGATCGCCGATGGGCGGAGAGGCCGACAGCCCGTCCATGGCGCCCCGCAGCACCACCATCACGAACTTGCGCCCTCCCGCGCCCGCGGCGAGCGCGGGGGCGGCGAGGAAGGTGGCGCCGAGGCCGAGCCCGGCCAGCACCCGGCGTCGGGAGGTGAGCGCGTGGGTCATCGGCGTTGGAACTCCGGCGACATCAGGAGAAGGGCGAAGGCTTCCGGCCGCGTCTCCGCGCGGGCCAGCGCGGTCCGCAGCTCGGGCGAGGCGCGGGCGCCCAGCGCCAGGTCCGCCGCGCGCAGCGGCGCGTCCGTCGGGGCGTGCTGGGCGGCGAACTGCGAGGCCCAGGCCAGCCGCCTCACCACCGCCGCGCCCGAGGCCCAGTCGCCGGCCTCCTCGCTCCACCCGTTCGGCTGCGGCGCCGCGAAGGGGCGCTGGCCGAACTGGCCGAGCACGCCGACCACCTCCTGCGGCGTCTGGGGCGACGCGTCGGCCGCGCGATAGGCCGAAAGCACGAACTCGTTGGGCGTCTTGAACTTGGCCTGCGGCGCCGCCCAGGCCTCGGGCGCCTCCACGAGCGAGCGCGCCACCACCGAGAGGTCGCCGCCGCTCCGGCTCCAGGCGCGCTCCAGCCGGGCGACGAGCTCCGGCGGCGGCTGGTCGGCGACGAAATGGACGGCCAGCTTGCGCGAGAGGCGGCGGGCGGTGCGGGGATCGGCGGCGAGATCGGCCAGGATGCGCCGCGCCTGTCCGTAGCCCTCGTCCGCGTAGCGGCGCCCCATCACCGTGCGCGGGCCGGGCTCGTGAACGTTCGGCCGCCAGTAGAAGGCGCCCTCCGCGACGTTCGCCTCCTTCTCGCGTGTCACGCTCCAGCCGGTCAGCGCCCGGGCGAATTCGGTGACGTCGGTCTGGCTGTAGCCGGCGTCGGCGCCCACCGTGTGCAGCTCCAGCACCTCGCGGCCGAGGTTCTCGTTCAGCCCCGCCTGCCGCCGACGCCCGGCCGGGCTGTCGGGGCCGATCGACTGGGCGTTGTCGAGGTAGAGCAGCATGGCCGGGTGCTGGGTCGAGGCGACCAGCAGGTCCTCGAACCGGCCGAACACGTGCGGGCGGATGGCTTCCCGCTCGAAGGTCCCCGCGAGCGCCTGGGTGGCGGGCTTGCTGGCGGAGACGGTGAAGTGGTTGGCCCAGAACAGCGCCCAGCGCTCGCGGAAGCCCGCCGGCGTCGTCGCGCCGAGCTGGGTGCGGGCCAGGATCTCGCTCAGCACCTCCTCCCGCAGCGGCGCCTTCGCCTGCCGACGCATCGCCTTCAGTCCGGCGTCGGCGTCAGGAGGCGCGGACATCGCGGCCATGGGGGCGCTCTGCGGCGAGGCGTGGGCCGCGTCGGCGGCGGCCGCGGCCTCCTTCGCGGCCTTCACCTGCGCCCGGTAGTCCCGCTCCATCTCGAGCGCGCGCCGGCTGTCCGGCAGGTCGCCCGTCGGCTGGTCGGCCCCCTCGGGACGGATCTGGGCCAGCAGGAATCCTTTGGGATCGCTCCGCGCGGCCTCCAGCTCGGCGCCCCGCGCGCCGAGGCCGAAGCGGGTGACCGCGATCGCCGCGGCGAGGTCTGGAGGCGTCGCGCTCACGGCGCGCTCCAGCCGGCGGCCGCCTTCGACGGGAGGCTCCGCGCGCGAAGCGCCTGCAACGGTTCAGGGCCGGACATCCTGCGCCTCGCCTCCGCCCCCGCGGACCTCCGCCGGCGCGCCTCAGGCCCAAAGACCGGCGCACGCCGCAGGTTGTGCCATCCCGAAGCTGCACGGCGGATGAACGG
>JASLDZ010000072.1 GCA_030151985.1 Caulobacteraceae bacterium
CGCCGCGCCCGCAGGACTATTTCGTGGTCAAGCCGCAGGTCTCCGGCTTCTACGCCACGACCCTGCCGGTGCTGCTGCCGAGGCTGGGGGCGACAAGGCTGGTGCTGACGGGGGTCGCGGCCGACATCTGCGTGCTGTTCACCGCCGCCGACGCCCACATGCGCGAGTACGACCTCTGGGCGCCCGCCGACGCCGTCGCCGCCGAGCAGCCGCGGCGCGCCGCCTGGGCGCTCGAGATCATGAAGGAGAGCCTGGGCGCCGAGACCCGTCCGACACGGGAACTGGATCTCGAGGCCTGGCTCGGCGCCGAACCCGGGGTCCGCTCGCGCCTGCAGCCCGCGACGCGTCCTTCCTGACGCCTCTCGGGGGAACAGGGGCGGCGGCTGCCCGGTTGACCGCCAAATCCCGCAGCAGGAGCGCCGCCATGCCCGACACCCGCCCCCTCGCCGTCGTCACCGGAGCCTCCAGCGGCATCGGCCTGGAACTGGCCAAGCAGTTCGCCGGCCACGGCTTCGACGTCCTCCTCGCCGCCGACCGCGACCTCGGCCTGGCGGGCGAGGCTGTGCATTCGGAAGGTGGATCGGTGGTGAAGTCCATCGAGGCGGACCTGTCCACCGAGGACGGCGTCAACCAGCTCTACCAGGCCATACAGGCCGAGGGCCGGCCCGTGGCGGCGCTGGCCGCGAACGCGGGCATCGGCCTGGGCCACGGCTTCCTTGATCAGGAGCTGAAGGACGCGTTGAAGGTGGTCGACACCAACATCGTCGGCACCCTCGCCCTGATCCACGCCGTCGGCCGCGACATGCGCAGCCGGGGCGAGGGACGCATCCTGATCACGAGCTCGATCGCCTCGCTGATGCCGGGCGCGTTCCAGGCGGTCTACAACGGCACCAAGGCCTTCCTGCAGAGCTTCTCCTTCGCGCTGCGCAACGAGCTGAAGGATTCGGGCGTGAGCGTCACCGCGCTTCTCCCCGGCGCGACCGAGACCGAGTTCTTCGAGCGCGCGGATCTGGAGGACACCAAGGTCGGCGCGCCCGACGCCAAGCGCGACGATCCCGCCATGGTCGCCAAGGCGGGCTTCGACGCCCTGATGAAGGGTGAGGGCGACGTGGTGGCCGGCTTCAAGAACAAGCTGCAGGCCGCCGCCACCCGCGTGTTGCCCGACAGCCAGCTGGCCGAAATGCACCGCGGCATGGCCGAGCCGGGCTCGGCCCAGCACTGAGGCCCTGCCGCGAGGCGGGATCAGCCGCCGGACGCGTCCGGCGGCTGGCGCCGCGCCCTCTCAGGCGCAGTGCCGCTCGTAGAAGCGCTGGTCCGCGCTCAGGATGTCCCGCAGAACGGCCAGCTGTCGCGCATCGTTCAGGATGTCGCCCGCCCGCTGGGCGTAGGCGGGCATCACGTCTCCGGTGGCGTTCAGGTCGCGTAAAGGTACGTCCGTCCCGAACATGGCGGAAAGCTCAAGCCACCGGCGTCTGAGATCCTGATGCGGCACGATCACATCGAAGCTGGCCATGTCGACGTCGCGGAAGAACAACCCGGTGTAGAGATACCGGATCATAGGAAGTCTCACGAAATCTTCGAACGACAGCTGCTCGTCGACCACGTAGGTCTGGATCGCGTGGTGCGGCCACCGCCCTGACAGCCAGAAGAAGTAGTGGGACAGCGCCCGCTCGATCGGACTGCGGAGCACGGTCGCGGCGACCCGCACGCGTGCGTGCTCGTACTTCTTGGCCCATAGATGTCCGGTCACCACCTTGCGTCCACCGAGCTCCGCGTCCAGCATGGCCTGCCGTCGCTTCAAGTATCCATCGGGATCGAAGCTGATCGGCTTGGTTGGGTTGCCAGGCTCGTCCTCGTAGTCATGGTACACGTCGCCTTGTCCATAGGCTTCGATCAGCGCGGCCTTCACCGATGTGCCACCCGTCTTCGGAACATGGACAAATAAGATATCAATCTCGGGCCGCGGAACGTCGTCAACCATTCACCACGCCTCTTATTCCACGCCGCCACAGCGCGTGAGAACCTCTGCGAAGCTTAGGTTGCGCCATCTTCGTCGTCCAGTGCACAGGCGCTTGGCGTGCAGACGCGCGGCGGTGCAAAGATGACGCCCTGACCTTCAGATACGCGAGACTCAGTTGGGGCGGAGCACCACCTTGGTCCACTCGTCCTGGTCGTTGTGGAATTCCTTGTACCCCTTTGGCGCGTCTTCCAGGCTGAGCCGGTGGCTGATGATGAAGCCGGGGTCGATCTCGCCCTTTTGGATGCGCTCCAGCAGCGGCGCCAGGTACTTGTGCATGTTGGTCTGGCCCATCCTGAAGGTCAGGCCCTTGCCGAAGGCCGCGCCGAACGGGACCTTGTCGAGCAGCCCGCCGTAGACGCCCGGGATCGAGAGCGTGCCGCCCGGACGGCACGCCACGATCGCCTCGCGCAACACGTGCGGGCGGTCGAAGCTGACGTGGAGGGTCGTCTTCACGAAGTCGAGCACGTTGTCGACGGCCCAGCCGTGCGCCTCCAGCCCAACGCAGTCGATGCAGTGGTCGGGGCCCCGGCCGCCCGTCATCTCGGTGAGCGCTTCGTTGACGCGCACCTCCTCGAAGTTGATCACCTCGGCGCCCGCCTGCTTGCCGAGCTCCAGCCGCCGCGCGCGGTGGTCGATGGCGATCACGCGGTGGGCGCCCAGCAAGAAGGCGCTCTTCACCGCCAGGAGGCCGACGGGGCCCAGACCCCAGATCGCAATGGTGTCGCCCGGCTGGATGTTGCAGTTCTCCGCGGCCTGATAGGCGGTCGGGAAGATGTCGGACAGGAACAGCACCTGCTCGTCGTCCATCCCGTCGGGGATCTTGATCGGGCCGACGTTGCCGAAGGGGATGCGCACGTACTCGGCCTGTCCGCCTGCGTAGCCGCCCATCATGTGCGAGTAGCCGAACAGGCCTGAGCCCGCGTAGCCGTACAGCGCCTCCATCATCGGGGCCTTGTCGGCGGGGTTGGAGTTCTCGCAGGCCGAGAAGAACTGGCTCTTGCAGTGGAAGCACTGGCCGCAGGCGATGGTGAAGGGGTTCACCACGCGGTCGCCGACCTTCAGGTTCTTCACCTCGGGCCCGACCTCGACCACCTCGCCCATGAACTCGTGGCCCAGGATGTCGCCGGGAACCATGGTCGGGATCATGCCGTCGTAGAGGTGCAGGTCCGATCCGCAGATGGCGGTGGCGGTGGTCTTGATGACGATGTCGTGCGGGTTGACGATCTTGGGGTCGGGCACGGTGTCGACGCGGACGTCGTGCTTGCCGTGCCAGGTGAGGGCGCGCATGCGAGGCTCCTGAAGGGGATGTGGGGCGGCTGACGGCGCGGCTCAGCGCGTCTCGGCGGCCTTGGCGTCGTCGGATGCGTCCGCCTTCTTGTAGCGGGGCGCGGCGTCCGGGTAGTCGGTGGTGGCGATCTCGCCGGTCTCCAGGAACATCTTCAGGCGGCGCAGGTCGCGCTTGGCCTGCATGCCCGGCTCCTTCTGGAACAGCTCGGCCACCAGCTTGCCGAGTCCGCCGCCCGGAGGCTCGTAGACGATGGAGGCGTGGATCTCCGACCCCCGGCCGGGAGGCGCGTCGCGGAACTCCACCACGCCGTGGTTCTTCACGTCGGCGCCCGGCGCGGTCTCCCAGGCGATGCGGCGACCGGGCTCGTCGGCGGTGATCACCGAGTCCCACTCCACCGTGCCGGTCGGCGCCTTCACCACCCAGTGCGAGCGGCGCTCGTCGATCTCGTCGATGCGCACCACGTGCTCCATGACGCCGGCGAGGTTCGAGAAGCGGCGGAAGAAGGCGTAGACCTCCTCGCGGGGGCGGCCGATGGTCACCGCGCGGACGGCGAC